>NZ_JAUBQH010000071.1:0-29637 GCF_036701145.1 Microcoleus sp. Pol17C6 | reverse complement strand
AAACTGACTGTAGAGACTGCTGGGCGGGGTACGACCATACATTTTAACTATTTGATGACTTCAGGAATATTATACTATGGCTAAAGTGATGAAAGAGCGATAGGACTGTTTTCAGATCTATTGACTTTTAAATCATTTTAGCATTTTTAATTTTGTAGGGTGCGTCGCTGCGAGATTTTCGAGTATCCCTACAAGACTGACGCACCCTACGGTATCTACAACAATGTCGTAAATATTAACTACAAAACAGCAGCAACACTTGCCATCAACAACCCTTGAAACAATTTCACTCCATCAGTTTCGCCCAACATCGGATCGGATGCCCTCTCTGGATGCGGCATCATTCCTAATACATTGCCTTGGCGGTTGCAAATACCGGCAATATTATTTAACGAACCGTTGGGATTGCCAGCATCGCTAATTTTGCCCGCCGGAGTACAGTAGCGAAACAGGACTTGCTTGTGCTCTTCTAGTTCTGCTAAAGTATCGGCATCGGCATAATAGTTTCCTTCGCCGTGGGCGATCGGCAAATCGATGATTTCACCCGTAGTATAAGCCGCAGTCCAACGAGTATTACCCCGCTCGACTTTCAAAGAAGCGCGATCGCAAATAAAATTCAATCCCGCATTCCGCACCAGAGCACCGGGCAACAAGCCAGCTTCAGTCAACACCTGAAAACCGTTACAGATGCCTAATACAAGCTTTCCTTGTTTCGCGTGTTCCGCAGTAGCCCGCATCGCCGGAGAAAAACGGGCGATCGCGCCGCACCGCAAATAATCTCCGTAACTGAAACCACCGGGAATTACAATGACATCAATATCCGAAATATCGGTATCTTCGTGCCAAATCATCCGCGTCGGTTGGTGGAGTAACCCTTGAGTCACCCACACCACATCGCGATCGCAATTTGAACCAGGAAAAACAATAACTCCAAATTTCATAAGCTGAAGGAAGAAGGAAGAAGGAAGTTCGGCAACGGATTATGTAACGGATGTAACGGATGTCAGGAAGAAGGAAGAGGTGTCAACATAAGACTAAAATCTTATATTTTTCTCCCTTTTATCGAAGTCTTGATCCCCCTAAATCCCCCTTAAGAAGGGGAGTAGGGGTTGACTTTGAGTGTTCCGAGTTCCCGCGTGTTTAATAGAGACTTTGAACACTCTTGTCCCCCCCTTATTAAGGGGGGTTAGGGGGGATCTCCGGGTTTAAAAAGACCCTAGGGACGATCGCATTTATGCCGCCGCTGTCTCCACAGCAACAGGAATTTCAGTCAAATCAAAGCGATAATTTTCAATCACTGGATTGGCCAAAAGTTGGTCGCAAACGCGATCGAGTTGTTCGCGTGCCTCCGACTCACCAGCAGCAGTCAGTGTCAATTCAACGTATTTCCCAATACGCACGCGCTCAACATTGTCGTATCCCATGTGTTGCAAACCAGACTGTACGGCAGTGCCGGCGGGATCTAAAACAGAAGGGCGGAGGGTAACATAGATTTGGGCAAGATATTTCTGAGTCACGGGAATGTTGCGGTAGGTGATGTGAAAGTTAGCCCCATTGTATTCTACAACCGAGCTGCGCGCCGATCGCCATTTGGTTCGCCCAAGTAAGATAGCCTAGAAATAGGGACAGATGTGATTCCAGCAGATTCGAGAAAAAAATTATGAGAACCAACCACACCCGCAGTCAGGAGCGTATTTTACACTTGCTCAAGCACTTGAATCGATCGCTCTCAGCGCAAGATATCTACTTAGAACTGCGTAACAGCGACCAAAGCATGGGCCTAGCAACAGTTTACCGCTCCCTCGACGGTTTAAAGCGAGAGGGGTTCGTTCACGTCAGAACTCTCGCGAGTGGCGAGTCTCTCTACGGTGCCGCCCACCAAGACCAACACCACTTAACTTGTCTGGAATGTGGCGCGTCAATTACGATCGACGAATGTCCCGTCCACCACTTAGAAAGCCAACTACAACAATCTCATTCTTTCAAAATTTATTATCACACTTTGGAGTTTTTCGGATTGTGCGATCGATGTACTTTGGCTCAAGAATCTTAGAGAAGTTATTAGTCATGAGTGATCTCAATTCCGGTTGCACTCAGAAATGATAGTTGACTGTTGACTCGGTGTCGAACCGCGCAGGCGGGTTTTGTTTGTGTAGCAACAGATTTCAACCTATTGTTTTATTAACTCGCTCAAGGATGCAAAAACTCTAAATGGTCTCCTGGAATCGATCGCAATTTTGCAGCCGAGCCTTGCAGTTTCAATCGGCCGCGTTCTAACATGATAATCCAATCGGCGCGATCGATCACTCGCGGCCTGTGACTGATAAAAATCGTCGTTTTCCCGTGTCGGTACATCAACAATTGTTCTAAAACTTCCGCTTCGCTTGCGGGGTCAAGCCCTGCGGTAGATTCGTCTAAAATCAATACGGGTGGGTTGTTGAGAATAGCGCGGGCGATCGCCAATCTCTGTCTTTGTCCGCCAGAAATATTCGCTCCAAACTCCCCTAAAACAGTTTGATATTTATCCGGCAATTGGCTGATAAATTCATCCGCCCCCGCAATTTTGCAGACTTTAACAATCTGTTCAAAGCTGATATCTGGACTGCCCAAACGAAAATTTTCGAGAATCGAACGGCTCCAAAAATGCGCTTCTTGAGGAACCAATACTACCTGCTGTCTGAGACTGTCGAGAGACAAATCCTGTAAGTTGTAGCCGCCAATTCTAATATTACCAGATTGCAGCGGATACAGACCCGCAATTACTTTTGCTAGCGTACTTTTTCCGCAGCCGGAATTGCCGATTAAAGCAATTGCTTGACCGCCGGGAAACGTAACGGAAAAATTTTCCAGCAAGTCAAGTCTGCCGGGGTAGTGAAAATTAACACCCTTGCAAACAATACCGTCGCGGTCTTGAATAGTTACAAAAGGTTTATTCGTATCGTCTTTAGTTTCCGGTTCAGCATCGATAACTTCCGACAGCCGTTGAGTAGCTGTCTGCACGCGAGTCATTTCATCAGTAAATCCTACTAGCGAATTCACCCAAGTAGTAACGTTTTGATTCATACTAATAAACGCTAGCAACTGACCTATACTCAATACCTTGTCAATCACCAAACCGCTACCAAGCCACAGCAGAGTAATGCTGCCAGCAGAGGCAACAAAACCAGAAAATATATTGTTGAGAATTCCAATTTGTGTAGTGCGGAAAGTTAGCTTTGCTAAGCGACCGAAGCGGGTTTGAAATTCTTCCCAAAGTTGCTGACCGCTGGTAGTAGTTTTGACCGTCAGCGCGCCTTTAAAAGTTTCTACTAAAACGCCTTGAGTTTCTGCTTCCAGCACAAATAAACTGCGCGTTTTTTGCTGCAATACGGGCAGAAATACCACTGTAGAGGCAGTCATTAACAGAGCTATAGCTGTAGCTGCTAAAGTCAGTTCCTTGCTGTAAAATAACATAAAAATAAAAGAAACTACAGCTATAAAAAATTGACTAGGCAAGCTGATAGCGACTTGAGAAACTAATTTATTTATTTCTTGGATATCTTGTAATCTACTGACGATTTCGCCACTGCGTCTGGTTTCGTAAAAGCTCAAAGGCAATCGCAGGAATTTGCGCGCAAATTCCATCACCAATCCCAATTCTAAACGCTGGGAAAACTGAGCAATTAAGTTCGACTCTACCAATCCTAAACTGCTGCTAAAAAGGTTCATAACTATAACTGCGATCGCCACACTCGCCAGCAGTTGTCTGTCGCCCCGCACCAGGATGTCGTCAGTGAGCAGTTGAACGAGAAAAGGCGAAGAAATCGACAGCAAACCCAACACCACATTCAGCAAAAATGCTTCCATTAAAATCGGGCGATAAATCCCAATCCGGCGCATCCATTTTTGTAAGGAATTGGCGGGCGGTTGGCCCTCTGCGGCCGCAAAAAACCGCTCAGCATCGGGTTCTACTAGCAAGCACAGCCAATCTGTCCAACCTGCAGCTAATTCTTCTTTGGAAACATAGCGCATACCGACGGCCGGATCGCCGATCGCATATTTGTCGCCCTGCTTTCCGTACAAAACAACCCAGTGATAACCGCTCCAGTGAATAATTGCCGGTAAAGGCGCTTCCTCAATTTGGTCTAAAATAGCAGCCGCGGCTCGCACGGATCGAGCATTAAAGCCGATCGCCTCAGCACCTTGTTTCAAGCCCAGCAGAGTCGTCCCTTTTTGGCCGGTGCCCGCACATTCTCGCAAGCGGCTAATAGTAAAATTTTGTCCGTAAAATTTCGCGATCGAAGCCAAACAAGCCGCCCCGCAATCTTCTTCGCTCTGCTGGAGAACAACCTGATATTTCTTAAACCTGTTAACTTGTCCGAATAATGGCATTTTGCCGATCAAAGGGATGTTCTTTAACATTTTGCAAAATGAATAATGGTAGAGCATAAAGAAGATTACTCATCACCAACTACCCAATCAGCAAAAAGCACCCATAAAGTTATGGGTGCTTTCTCGATTCCACAGTTATAGATCTGAATTGACTAGCACTAAACTTTAGTAGTAGGCGTAGCGGACTACTCTTCTGTATGAACCGTCGCAATTCCGGCGGTACACGACCCAACTGCGCCGCTGCCGGTGACAATTGTCTCGATTGACATAATAGTGACCGCCGTTGACGCTAGCTGATTCTTCAGGGGTGAGTTCAGCAAACAGTGAATTGTCCTTTGTTTCTTTCATGATTAGACTCCGTTTAACTTAATAAAATTGAAGGGAAACTAGAAATATTATTTAATTTCTAGATTCTCGTGTAAATACTGAGTAATACTTCTTGTAGTCCTGTACGACATCCGGAATACTACGGATAAATTTTCAAAATTTACTTTATCGCACAACTTGACTCAGCTATCTAAACCACTAGGGTTGGGTAAGGGCGATCGCGGCTCGGATCGTACAGATAAAGCTGGCTAGGCTGCGGCAGGAAAAACAGCATAGTAAGACCCTCGCGGCTGCTGTTATCCGTCTCGCTGTTGCTTTTAGCACCGCTAACACCGCTGGTAATATTGCCACCGTTGACAGTAGCAGATTCTCCATCGGTTACTTCGATGAAGAGTGAATTTTGTGGATTTTCTGACATAAATAACTCCTATTAATACCTATGTACTTACTTACTACCTACGCATACAGTAAAAACCCGGTAACAGCGCCAAAAGTTATGGCAAAAATCCCATATTTTCCTGGCTGTAGCCCGCTGGCTTCACTCGTCTTGATATTTGGCGAAGTTTGTGGGTGGGAACGGCAAAGCTGTGCGGATTTTTACCTTTACCCTGTGAATTTTGATTTAGACTTCTAAACCTATGCTTGGTTTCCGGAAAGCTGATCGTAAAAGTGACAAAACAAATCAGCGATCTCTCCCTCCCCCTAACTCAAAACTCCAAACTCCAAACTATTCCCCTCTCCCCCTTGCCGCCATGTCTCTCACTCCCGAAGCCACACCCGCTGAAACCTTTGATAACGACCAGTTTTTGCCCCCTGTCAGCCGCTGGACGACTTTGGGTGGCATTTTGATGGTGGCGACCTTTGGCGGGGCGATCGCCCTCGCTAGCGTCACCAAATACAGCGCTACAGTCAAAGCAGACGCGATCGTCCGTCCAGCCGGAGAAGTGCGCGTCGTGCAAGCAGCCACAGAAGGAACCGTCGAAAGCATTGCTGTCAGCGAGAATCAGACAGTAAAAGAAGGAGATGCGATCGCAGTTATAGACGCTTCGCGTTTAAGCGATCAAAAAAAACAGTTACAAGAAATAATTAATCAGTCTCAACCAGCAGCACAGCAAATCAACCAGCAACTGCGCGACTTAGAAAATCAAATTTTGGCCAGCGCCCAATTTAAAAGCATCCAAAGTGAAAGTTCCGCCCAACAGGAATTAATCGAATCCGCTTTAGTAAAATTCGCCACATCGCTGCCCGATGTCGCCGAGAGACTGGGCAGAAGTCGGCGGGTTTTGCTCGTCAAGCAAGCCTCCATTCAACAACAATTAATTCAAGCTAAAAAAGAACTCAATCAAATTGAGTTAAAACTCGAAAATAGCGTGATCCGCACGCCCACAGATGGTACAATTCTCAGACTGGAAGTACGAAATACTGGTCAAACCGTACAAGCCGGCAGCGCGATCGCCCAAATCGTCCCCAGCGACGTACCCCTGGTAGTCAAAGCCAAGGTGACATCCCAAGATATCGCCCGCATCCAAATCGGCCAACCCGTACAGATCAGGATTTCGGCTTTGCCTTTTCCCGATTACGGCACATTAAAAGGAACTGTCAGCGAAATCGCCCCAGATGCGATCGCCACTCAAAATCCCACTAATAATTTAGGTACAGCTTATTACGAAGTGGCAATTAAGCCCGAACAAACTTATTTAACAAAACTCAAATCCGCCAACGGCCAATTCTTCGGAAACTCCCAGGCTAATGTCCCCCGCCAGTATTCGATTCAATCGGGAATGGAAGGCAGAGCCGATATTATTACGGGCGAAGAAACTGTTCTGATATTTGTTTTACGCAAAGCAAGGTTGCTGACAGATTGGTAATTAGTCAGTTGTCAGTTGTTAGTTGTCAACAGTCAACAGTCAACCGTCAGCAGTCAACCGTCAACAGTCAACCGCCAGAAAATTAGAGGATCTGAAATTGAAATAACGTGTCAATATAGAACTGTGAGTTTAATTCTATTCTTTCCTCATGGGCAAACAGCGCGTTCTTTCAGGAGTTCAGCCAACAGGCAATCTTCACCTCGGTAATTATCTCGGTGCAATTCGCAACTGGGTAGAAGGTCAAAGTCAGTACGAAAATTACTTCTGCGTAGTCGATTTGCACGCAATTACCGCACCGCACAATCCAGCAACTCTAGCCTCCGACACTTACACGATCGCCGCACTCTATTTAGCTTGCGGCATCGATTTAGAATATTCTACTATTTTCGTGCAATCCCACGTCTCGGCGCACACAGAACTAGCATGGCTGCTCAACTGTATTACGCCGATTAACTGGCTCGAAGATATGATTCAGTTTAAAGAAAAAGCAATTAAACAAGGTGAAAATGTCAATGCAGGCTTGCTAAATTATCCCGTGTTGATGGCAGCCGATATTTTGCTTTACGATGCCGACAAAGTGCCAGTGGGAGAAGACCAAAAACAGCATTTGGAACTCACCCGCGATATTGTCATCAGATTAAATCACCAATTCGGCACACCCGAAAAGCCAGTCTTGAAACTTCCCGAGCCCTTAATTCGGACTGACGGTGCGAGGGTAATGAGTTTGACAGATGGCACGCGCAAAATGTCTAAATCTGACCCTTCCGAACAAAGTCGAATTAATTTATTGGATTCGCCAGATACGATCGCCAAAAAAATCAAGCGCTGTAAAACAGATGCCGTGCGGGGTTTGACTTTTGACGACCCCGATCGCCCCGAAGCTAGAAATTTGCTGACACTTTATCTCCTGCTTTCCGGCAAATCTAAGGAAGAAGTAGCAACAGAGTGTGAAAACATGGGTTGGGGAGATTTTAAACCCTTGCTGACAGAGACGACAATTAATGCCCTCAAACCAATTCAGGATAAATACAAGGAAATAATGGACGATCCCGGATATTTAGAGTCTGTACTACGTCGCGGAAGAGAACAAGCAGAAGCTATTGCTAATCAAACTCTAACTAAGGTGAAGACAGCTTTCGGTTATTCTTTACCTGTTTAGTTGTTAGTTGTTAGTTGTTAGTTGTTCTTGGTTAGTTGTTAAAAATGACAACTGCCAACTGCCCACTGACAACTGCCCACTTACAATAGTCAACCGTCAAATAACAAATAACCAATAACAGACAAATAATCATGAACCGTTTTCGCACAGCCTGCACCACCCCCGGAGAATTTATAATTACCGCCGAAGTTGCCCCACCAAAAGGTGGCGACATAACTCACACAATTCAAATGGCTGAACGCCTCAAAAACAGAGTTCATGCAATTAATATCACAGACGGAAGTCGCGCAGTTTTGCGAATGTGCCCCCTAGCAGTTTCGGCGATTTTAGTGCAGCACGGAATTGAGCCAATTTGTCAAGTTGCTTGTCGCGATCGCAATCTAATTGGCCTGCAAGCGGATCTCATGGGAGCCCACGCTTTAGGCATTCGCAATGTACTAGCACTTACAGGCGATCCCGTCAAAGCCGGCGACCATCCTAAAGCAAAAAGTGTATTCGATTTGGAATCAGTTCGGCTATTGCAAGTTATTCAAAAAATGAACGGTGGTCAAGACTGGAATGACAAACCTTTAACCGACGGAGTTACTGATTTATTTGTAGGTGCAGCAGTCGATCCGCAATGCCCCAGTTGGTCTGGTTTGCAAAGTCGATTCGAGAAAAAAGTAGAGGCTGGAGCACAGTTTTTTCAGAGTCAATTAATTACAGATTTTGAAGTTTTGGATAAGTTTATGCACCACGTTGCAGCGGGCTGCAACAAGCCAGTCTTAGCAGGAATATTTTTGTTTAAATCAGCTAAAAATGCTGAATTTATTCAAAAATACGTGCCGGGAGTTCACATCCCACAAGAGACTATCGATCGTTTAGCAAAAGCTCCCGAACCCTTGCAGGAAGGCATAAAAATTGCTGCAGAACAAGTCAAACTAGCGCGGCAGATTTGTCAAGGAGTTCACATGATGGCTGTCAAACGAGAAGATTTAATTCCTCAAATTTTGGATTTGGCAGGAATCGAGCCACTGAGCTAAAATTAAACGTAGGGGTGGGTTTTACCAATTATCAATTCCTAAAACTAACGATTTCGTAAACTCATAAACCAGCCCACTCCCGCGCTACCATTTTGAACATCAATAAAACAATCATGCTTCAAACTGTAGACAATCCAACCACTTCTCCCGCAATCGAACAACGTTTCACTTGGCGCGGTGTGACATGGCATCAATTCAAGGCAATTCAAGCTGGTTTTGAAGACGTGCCGAATGTACGCTTATTTTATTGTGAGGGAGTTTTAGAAATTGTGGGTACTGGAAGGTTGCATGAAGCGATTAGGTGTTTGATGGGCTTGCTAATGGGACAGTATTTTCTGCAAAGAATAATTGTATTTTTTCCCAGCGGTACTTACAGTCAGATTGTCGAAGAGCAAGTCGAGTATCAGGCAGATTTGTCTTATTGTTTCGGAACTATTAAAGATGTGCCAGATTTATGTATTGAGATTGTTATCACTAGCGGTAGTCCGATTAAACTTCAGAAATACCGACTGATGGGAGTCCCGGAAGTCAGGTTTTGGGAAGATGGCACTCTAGAGCTTTACCATCTGCGAGAGGAAGGTTACGATCGCATTACTAGCAGCGAAATGCTGCCAGAGTTAGACTTATCTTTGCTGAAACGCTGCATTTTATTTGCTTCGCCTTTGGATGCGCTTGAGGAATTTTCTAGAGGAATGGGCGATCGGGAAAATTGACCAATAAACTATTTTTGAAATAGCTCGATCGACTAAACGGTTATTAAATAGGAGCCATTGGCAATGACTGACTCAGAAATACTTAATTCTGATACCATTAAAACACTAAATACTAGCATATCAGAAGTTACAGTTTATACCGATCGCGCTTTGGTGACGCGGCGCGGTACGGTATCTCTGACGGGAAACGAGCGAGAATTGGCGATCGCCTCTGTTCCTGCAACCCTCGACACAGAGTCAGTCAGGGCTACGGGTGTGGGTACAGTTGCTGTGCGACTTTTGGGAGTGCGAAGCGAAAGAGTGTTTAGCAGCGAACCAGTGGGCGATCGCACTGCCGAATTAACCCAACAAATTAAGGAGTTACAAACCCAAAGACGGGGAATTAACGACAAAATAACCGCCCGAAAAATTCAGCTCCAATTTGTGGAAGGTTTGAGCGAAAAAAGCGTCGGTTTCTTTTCTAGCAGCATCGCCAAACAGCAGGTAGGTTTAAACGAAACTAGCGAATTGCTCAATTTTTTAGGAACTAATTACCTAAAATATGTAAGTGCGATCGCCCAACACGAAAAACAGCAGCGCGAAATAGACAAGCAAATAAAAGCTTTGCAGCAGCAGTTGGGGCAAGTACAAACTCCCCATTCGCAGCAAAGTTTTAACATCATTGTTGCCATTGAACCCAGTGGCAGCGGCAATTTTGAAATAGAAGTTTCCTATGTAGTCACGCGAGCTCGTTGGACTCCCCTTTACGACTTGCGAGTAAACACTACCAACAACCAAATTAATCTCACTTACCTAGCCGAAGTCAATCAAAATACAGGCGAAGATTGGACGGGAGTAGCGCTGACTTTATCTACAGCAAAACCCGGAATGGGAACTCTCCCACCAAAACTAGAACCTTGGTATATCGATAAAACCGAGCCCGAGCAATTTTTTGGTAGGGGTTCATCAGAGGATGATTTTTTAGACCTAGAAGAGGTATTATCTGAAGGTTTTGCAGGCGGTTCACGCTCCATAACACGAGCGCCCATAGCAGCTCAAATAGCCACAGCCCAAGTATCCAGAGAAGGCGGTACAGTCTCATTTCAAGTAGGCGGAATTACCAAGATTCCCAGCGACGGTACACCGCACAAAGTGACGATTTTCAGCGAAAATTATCCCTTTACGGCTGAATATATAGCCGTTCCGCGATTAGTCAGTTTTGCCTATTTGCAAGCAGTTGTTGTGAATCCGCTGACAGGCGCAACTCTGCTTCCCGGTAAAGCAAATATCTTTCGCGACAACACTTTTGTCGGCCGTGTGCAGTTAGAAAATGTTTCCCCCGGGCAAGAATATAAAGTTAATTTAGGAATAGATGAACGGTTAAAAATACAGCGGGAATTAGTGGAAAGACAAGTAGATAAAAAACTGATCGGTCAGCAGAGGCGCACGAGTTACGCTTATCGCTTCAATGTGACAAACTTGCATCAGGTGCAGGTACACCTGACACTAAAAGAACAATTGCCAGTCAGCCGCAATGAACAAATTAAAGTGCGATCGACTCTCACTAATCCGAAGATAGTAGCAGGTGAAATGGGAATGCTAGAATGGATAATGTCTCTGCCCCCGCAAGCAAAGCAAGAGTTATATTACCAGTTTGTTGTCGAACATCCTCCCGACTTAACAGTCACGGGTTTAGATATTTAATACCAACCCGTTGTCAGTTGTCAGGTGCCAGTTCTCAGGAATTACCTCTTCCTTCTGGCGGCTTCCATCGGACTTCTTCCTTCGGCTATAAAGCAGCTTATTTCTTCCCGCCACACGCCACCAATTTTTTCTGTATACACAACTGTTGAAACACTAAATCTGCTATTGATTCATAAGCTGGGGCTGTGGGGTGTACGCCATCCCGAAAATAACTTTTTACCCTCGTTTTCGGCAATTTTGACCAGGCTGCATGAGTGTCTATGATTGGAATTTTTAAAGCTTTTAGCCGATCGACAAACTCGGATTTAAACTTCGGCTGATTCGGTACGGGCAGTAAATCCGCTCGATCGCAAGTATACAACACAAACAACGGAATATTCTTAGCTCGCACCAAAGCAACTATTTGCTCAAATCGCTGCATATTTTCCATAAACCGTTGTGATTCCGACACCGGCACTCCCGCCGCAGGAGAATTCAATACAAAAACACTTGACAATTGGCGAATAACGTGTCTTTGAAACACTTCTTGAATTGCCAATAACGGTTTGCGATTCGGCATCAGCGGGTCATTTCCCACCCCCGCGCTGCTACTTGGAGGTTGTAGCAAATCGTGAGTACCAATTTGCAAAATCACAGCATCGCTTTCAAAAGTGCCAAACTTGCGAATATATCCCAATTGATTGCCAATTCCCCAAGAACCTGCCGAAGCATTCAGCACCTCAACTTGCTTTTTTATGCCCAACAAACGCGCTTCAAACAATTCTGGAAGAGTTTCTTTCTGATCGGTGGTATTATTACCGTTTAGAACCGAATCTCCTATCATCAAAATTCTGAGAGTATCTTCAGGCTTTGCTGAATCGATTTGTTCAGAACGCTGAGAAAATTGATTGTACTCAACTCTATTCCCAAAGCGATATACAAGTTGATTTGGTGCAAATATATAGCCAGCATTAGCATCAGCTTGCAGCAAGGCAGGATTTCCGAATCCGAGCAAGCGCAAGGCAAGTTCTATAGCACTCAAAGATGCGATCGCATAACCGGGAATCCAATAGTTAGCTTTCAAAAATTTACCTGTAATTGGTAAACTGCAAAGCCATCGGATAATCTTCTTGCTTCAACCGTTGAATTACCAACTGCAAATCATCCTTATCCTTAGCAGAAACGCGCACTGAATCACCTTGAATCGAGCCTTGAATCTTTTTAAACTCATCTCGAATTAATTTAGTGATTTTCTTGGCAATTTCCTGGTCTATCCCTTTTTTAAGTTTGATTTCTTGGCGTACTCTAGTACCACTAGCAGCTTCAATTTTCCCATAATCAAAAATTTTCAGAGACAAATTGCGCTTGGCGGCTTTAGTTTGCAAAACTGTGTGAATCGCGTCGAGAGTAAATTCACTGTCGGTATTGATAGTAATTGCTTCAGCGCCCAATTCTACAGTAGTTTTGGTATCTTTCAAGTCGTAACGGCTTTGAATTTCCCGCACCGTTTGGTCAACAGCGTTAACTAATTCTTGCCGATCGAACTCGCTGACAATATCAAAGGAATAACTAGCAGCCATAAATTAGTAATTGGTAATGGGTAATTGGTAGTTGGTAATGGGTAATTGGTAGTTGGTAGTTGGTAATTAGTCATTAATTAAGCGTCTCTTAACTAATGACTAATGACCCGTGACTAATAACAATTAGCCATTAACAGCCATTAAACTGAAATAGAATAAAGTAGCTGTGCAAGAAGAACTAATCGCAAACATGAGCGATCGCCCCAGCGGCACATTCAGAATATAGAAAACCGAAAACAACAACCGGGCGATCGTAAAAGCGATCGCAGCCCAACCCGCCGGTTCCGAATCTACCCCCGTCACAAAAGCCATCAAAGCCGCCGCTGAAAACAGCATAAACGTCTCAAACGAATTTTGGTGAGCCCAAGTTGCCCGCTGAGCGTAAGCCGGCAACCTCTCAAACATAGCGCGGGGGGCTGCTTGGTCGTAGCCTAGCTGCAAGCGGGCGAACGCAACCACCAAAAACGGTGCGTAAACCAGCGCAGCAGCAGCAGCAATACAATCAAGCAGAATAACCGACACAGGTAATCCCAACAGCATCATCGGCCTCGCAGTTCAATCAAAATAGAACAGAGTAACTACCTTGCGCTGTTCCTCCGCATCCTGGCAAGTTTTCAGCAAAGTGTGGCTTTCGTGAAAAGCAAAACATATCAGTTGCTGGCAGCGAGAAATAATCTCCTGATTGCACATGGCGCTTGCTTCCGGGAGAGACAAGCTATCATTTTTGGGATTTTCTACCAAATGTATCACTTGTTCGAGTTGGTCGCGAGACTCCCGAGGCTGGCGACTCATGCTTTGTGGCAAAATCACCGTCAGCAGATTTGGATCTGCTCGCATTGCTCCCCGAATTGCTGCTGAATTGGTGCCTGTTGCACCAGAAGTGATGAGCTGATTGCCTCCCAGAACTATGGCGTAGCTCAGCATCTCAATTAGCTGCTGGTGGGTAATAGGAACGTGGCGAGAACCCAAAAGAGCAATCCGCTTGGAGCTGGTTTGCTGGATCGCCGCAAGTTCTTGTAAAAAATCATCTACTCTGGGTAGCTCAATTGATTGACTCAAAGAATTTATTAAATTAAATAAAACTACGTTGTGGATTTTAGCAGACTCACTAGCCATTGCCGCCAAAAAGAAGTTAAGAATTGCTGATTTACCGGATCAGACTAGAGGATCGGGAGATTTGAGGAAGCCAGAAGGCAGAATGTCTGAAGACATTCGGCAGCCGGAGCTCAAGGTAGAATTCAAGAAAAATTGAGAATTTAAGAATTTTGGCTTTTTATTTATTTAAACAAAAAGTTCTCTCTGCCGAATACCTTCTTCCCTCAGCTCCGGCTCTGTTATTAATCGACTCGATCGCTCAGGCCCAAGGATGCCATCATGCCATCAAGGTCAAAATGTTCTGCCATTAGCTGAGTAACGCATTCCACCTTGATCGGTTCGTGCAGGCGCACGCTGCCAAAGGTGCTGTCGATAATTTCTACCGTGGTTAAGGTATCCAAATCAACAGACAAAACCGGAATTTCCATTTCTTCTGCCCTGCCAATCACTAGGGGAGAAGGAGGCAAGTGGCCTGTCAAAATTAAGCACTGAGTCGAGCTCTCCAGAGCTGCGAGCTGAATGTCCGTGCGATCGCCCCCCGTCACCACCGCCATATTTCTCGCTTTGCGGAAATACTTCAGAGCAGAGCTAACATTCATCGCGCCAATTGTCAAGGTTTCCACCATCAAGTCCAAACGGTCTTTACGGCAGAGCACATCAGCTTTCAATTGGTGCACCAATTCTTTGACGCTGACACTTCGCAGCAAAGCACTTCTCGGCAGCATTCCCAAAACTGGAATACCCGCAGCCTCCAGAAAAGGCCGCACAGTCCCCGTTACGGATTCTAGTTTGTCCGAGGGAACGTCGTTGAGTACCACGCCCAGCAACCGCGAACCCAAACGCTGTTTAGCCGACAGCAAATCGTCTATATAAAGATCGATCGGGCGGGCTACCAACAGCACAGAGGCATCAACTGCCTCAGCGACTTGAGCCAAAGACAAGTCAAACAGACTGCCTTCCTCCAAATTAGCTGGGCCTTCTAACAGCACCAAGTCTCCGCTGGGAGCTTGCAAATATTGCGCTAAAGACTGGCGGTAATCTGTCTTGTCTTCTCCCCGCAAACGCTTGTGAACTGTCTCTTCATCCAAATACAGCAGTGTTGACGGCATCTGACTTTCTGAGAGCTTCAGCGTCTCTACCGCGAACCGTACATCTTCGTCCTCGATCCCAGCTCCCTCGGAGCTGAAACAGGTTCCCAGAGGTTTGCCGTAGGCGATGGCCAGTCCTTTTTCCCGGAGTCCGAGTGCCATCCCCAAGGCGATGGCCGACTTGCCGCTGTAAGCTTTTGTGGAACCGATCAGCAAATATTTAGTCAATTTGGGTACGCCTTCAATCCTCAATTTGCACCTGTCTATTTCAATAAATTTAGTTTTTTCTACAGTATTTCTGAACTGCGACTCAATTTTGCAATATTATTATACTCGATTTTGTCGCTTTTGGGCATATTCTTTTTTTGCTGAAAACTTTTATTCACCTGTTTCCAACCCTTTGCTTCCCATTTTTATTACTTGATTTTGGGGAAGCAGTTTTTAAATTGTTTGTTGTACCAGCCGTTTTTAAGACGTATTTATCGCCCCCTAATTCCTTTAACAACCGATTTTAATTCTAAGATTTTCACCCATTCGTATTGCGTAAGTTAGATATTAACATAGAACTTTATCGAATAAAAATAACACTGTAAAAATGGGCTAGCTTACCTTGAAAGCCTAGTTAGAGGGTTTAGGATAGTTTTTTTCTGGGCTAAATAGAGAATTGTATAGGAAGAAAGCACGGTGCTTGCCTAAGCAGTTTTGCATATAATTAAAAATGGATAGGTTGTATGATTAGTTATTAATTATTCTGGCGATCGCCCGCAGTAAAACTGAGCGGTGGCACTGCGAGCAATAAGCTTGTTAGGATCGGGCTTCTAGCTTCTCAATACATAAATTTTCGGGCGGCGTGGGTTGGAATTTCGGCAGCCCAAAGGCTGATTGCGATGCTAGCCCGATCGCAGTTCAAGGGCTGTAGATTGATTTTCCTTGGGCGGATATACAGCGCTTTCCTCTCAGCTACCTAGTCGCAAAATTTGAACGAAATCGGACGGCGCGATTCGCCTAACGGCGATAGCTTCGCTCGCGCGTACTCGCACAGCACCAATGTCCGAAATAGGCGGGCTTGTCCCACAACAAATACAGAAGTTTTCAATTGGATGAAATACAGGTAGGGACTCAGGCTTGGCCTGAGTCCCTACGCGAAATCTGTATCACCCTCAACCGACAATTGCGGTTGATTTACTTTAGCAATGGGGATAAGTGCTGACCCCCAAAGGGATTATTGAGAATGATCCAAGAACTCACTTACTATTTCCACTTCTCAAATAGGGCTGGCGCACCAATCATGTAATGTTGCCGTCGAGGCGTTACACTATTGGTGCGCCAGTTATAGCGCCCGTCAATCGATTTTAGATTTTAGATTTTAGATTTTAGATTGAAGAAAGCGACCCCACTGATAAATCCGGGGGCTGGCGATCGCGAGCGAGGAGCTTTTTTCTCGATCCACGACTCAATCCGGGGGCCCCGGATTAAATTGCTTGATTGTCAATTGCGGACTTTCGGGAGTGCGGCTCCGGTGAAAGTTATTCATCCATTCGCATCAGCTTGCGGTAAAACGTTTTAGAAAAATCGACAGTACGAGTTCGCTGAAAAGTCAGAAGTACCTCAATTAAGCAACTAACAAACTCAGAGCTTTGCATAGTCACTTCGTAGCTGAGTTCAGCATTGCCGTCAAACAACACCCGACAGCGGGTTAAATCGATCGGCAGCGACGAGATATTCCAACTAGCGACAAACGGCACGCTCTCCCCGCCGTCAATTTTTCTTGCCCCCTCCAAGCTTTTGAGCTTGTAGAGACCAATAGCGTGCGGTAAAAACTTGCGCCTGGGCTCTTGACAGAAAGGCGCGTAGACTTTCACTTCTTTGTCATCGGCTGGCTTGAGTTGAGGAATAGACATATTTCCACCTCAGACAATTATTACTAACAGATAGTTTAGATCCCCAGAAAAAACTAACAGATATTCCTGGTCGATCGCAAGCAAAAGTCAACCCAAATACTCTATACAGTAGCCGTTTACCAGGGCCGTACAAGCACCGAACCCGCTGGTTGTCCTCCCGTCCGCTTTCGACAAAAGCCCAGAAACTGATACAGTAGATGCTTATATCTAAAATCAAAAACTATTGGTGGTTGAATCAAGTAACCTATGCAGGAGAGTTCTTGGCCAGAAAACGACGCTCGCAGCGAGCTTAACTTGGACATCTCTGATTTAGCTCAAGAAGAGCTCAAGAGTTTGACCTCGCACTCGAAGCTCAGCAAAGTATTTGCTATACCAGACATTGGCGACAGGGTGTTTGACGCGGAAACAAAAGCAGAACTCCCGGTGGCGGTGTCTGTGCCGGGAACTCCCTCTTTTCCTCAAAATCTGTACCGGGGACGGCGCGGAAAAGCCGCAGCAGTGCTGACTGCGATTTGGGCCGGCACGATCGCCCTGCACTTGATTTCTTGGGGTGCGTGGGTAGTGTGGGGGTTGACGGGACTGCTGTGGATGCAAGCATTTCGAGTGTTGTTTGCCGAACCCAAGCCCGCACTACCGCCTCTGGCCGATGAAAGTCGAGAGGATTGGCCCTACGTGTCGCTGCTGGTGGCAGCTAAAAATGAGGAAGCGGTGATTGCCCGATTCGTAGAATCCATCTGCAATGTAGATTATCCGATCGACCGCTACGAAGTTTGGGCGATCGACGATCACAGCAGCGACGCCACGCCGCTAGTATTGGAACAGCTAACCAAAAAGTACCCCCAGCTCAAAATATTTCGCAGAGGAGCAAATGCCAGCGGCGGCAAGTCTGGAGCCCTGAATCAAGTGTTGCCACTGACTCGCGGGGAATTTGTGGGAATATTTGACGCCGACGCGACGGTAACGCCGGATTTGCTGCGCCGGGTGCTGCCAGTGTTCGATGGAGAAAAGGTAGGGGCTGTGCAAGTCAGAAAAGCCATCGCCAATGCTTCGGTAAATTTTTGGACTCGTGGCCAAGAAGCAGAAATGGCTCTCGACAGTTTTTTCCAGCAGCAGCGGATTGCGATCGGCGGCATTGGAGAATTGCGCGGTAACGGCCAATTCATGCGCCGCACCGCCTTGGAAAGCTGCGGAGGCTGGAACGAGGAGACGATTACCGACGAC
The DNA here is from genome assembly GCF_036701145.1 of Microcoleus sp. Pol17C6. NCBI lineage: Bacteria > Bacillati > Cyanobacteriota > Cyanophyceae > Oscillatoriales > Microcoleaceae > Microcoleus > Microcoleus sp. Pol17C6. Next base: position 11,630 of record NZ_JAUBQH010000071.1, on the reverse strand, counting down.
CTGGATTTGACGGTGAGGCTGCACCTAAACCGATGGGACATTGAATTTCTCGCTTTCCCAGCCGTGTCAGAAGAAGGAGTCACTAACGCTCGCGCTCTGTGGCACCAGCGCAATCGCTGGGCAGAAGGTGGCTATCAGCGTTATCTTGACTACTGGCGGCTAATTTTGCGGAACCGCATGGGAACTGGGAAAACTTGGGATTTATTTGGATTTTGGGTATCTCAATATTTCTTACCCACAGTAGCGCTACCCGACTTTGTGATGTCAATTGCGCTGCGCCGAATGCCGATCGCCAGTCCCATAACTTTTATGACGCTTACATTGTCGGTGGTGGGAATGTTTGTCGGTTTGCGCCGCACTCGCAAAGAGACCAAATTTGACGTTAAAAGAGTTTTTCTCACCTTACTGCAAACGCTGCGGGGTACTGTGTATATGTTCCACTGGCTGCTGGTAGGGACTGTGACGGCTCGGATTGCGGTACGGCCCAAGCGGCTTAAATGGGTCAAAACCGTCCATCAAGGGGCTGTTAATAGCATCAAGTAAACAATTCGCAGAAATATTTCGGCACAGTATCGCCGAACGTCCGACGATTTTCCGAGACAAAAAAACACCAACGCTCGCCAAATATCTCCCCGCCAGAGCCTAAGAGTAAAATTTGGCAATTCCGAGAAAAAAACACTTGAAAACAGCTTAGGTAATAGGTAATCGGCGAGCGGTAATAGCGAATAAGTAATCGGCAATACAAAAGTCGAAAATTAAAAGATAAAAGCGAGAATTTTTAACTTTTAACTTGACAAAAAACCAATTACTATCTATTAATTATGAATTGCCAATTAGGACGAATTGCTTGTTGCCAACTACCCGTCACCCGTAATTGATAAATGGATTTGTTAGAGTACCAAGCTAAATCTTTATTTCGCCAGATGGCAATTCCGATTTTGCCGTCGCAGCGGATTGACAATCCCGCCGACCTCAAAGGATTGAAAATTCCTTACCCCGTTGTACTCAAATCGCAAGTGCGGGCTGGGGGACGGGGCAGGGCGGGCGGTATCAAGTTTGTGGAAAATACGATCGATGCAGTAGCAGCGGCTCAAACAATTTTTAATTTGCCGATCGAGGATGAATATCCCCAAGTTCTACTGGCAGAAGCAAAGTACAACGCTGACCAAGAATTGTACTTAGCGGTACTCCTAGACCCGGTAGCCCGCCGCCCGGTGCTTCTGGGATCGAGACAAGGAGGTATGGATGTCGAAGGGTCGATCGAGCAAATGCAGCAAGTTGCCGTAGATCAAGAATTTTCCCCATTCTACGCGAGGCGTCTGGCGCTGAAAATGGGATTGCAGGGAGACTTGATTCAATCGGTGAGCACCATTGTCGAAAAAATGTACCGGCTGTTTGTCGAAAAAGATTTAGACCTAGTAGAAATCAATCCTCTCGGCATCAGTCCGACGGGAGAGGTAATGGCTTTAGATGGTAAAGTCACCGCCAACGACGATGCCTTGGGGCGGCATCCAGATTTGGCAACACTATCGGGAAAGAGGCAAAGCAGCGGGTTGGCACGGGAAAGAAGAAGTCCCCATTCCCACTCGAAGGTTCAGCAGTCGCCGGAGTTTGACCCCAAATCTAAATCCCCAATCTCGAATTCCGAATCCCTGCAATTAATCGAACTAGACGGGAATATCGCGATTTTGTGCAACGGAGTGGGCCTGACAATGGCAACTCTAGATGCTGTAACCCACCAAGGAGGAAAACCAGCTAATTTTGTGAATATTGGTTCCCTAGACCGCTACTATGCAGCAAATGCCCTGCGCGATCGCGTGGAGTTGGGTCTTGAGTTAGTCGCTCAGGATAAAAGCGTTAAGGTGATACTTGTAAATATTTTGGGCAGCGCCTCCAAAACCGAGGAAATAATCGCTGCAGTAGCCGGCTATTTGGAACGGAAAGCTCGCGCTAACCGCCACATCCAAGTTGTGCTCCGGCTGGTAGAGATCGATGCTGATGCTGTTAAAAAGCGTTTGGGACAGTTGCCTGTGCAGCTAGCTAGCACTTTGGATGAGGCCGCGGCCGCTTCTGTATCCTCCGTCAAGTAGCGGCAGTCGATCGGCAAAAAATGAGATTTCTGTACAGATGAAGGCCTTCTGCTTTTTACAGATCGAGTGTCAAGTGGGAAAAAATGAATTTAACTCCTGAAAGCAAAGTCCTAGTACAGGGCATTACAGAATCTCCCGCGTCCACCCGCGCCGCCCTGATGATGAAAGCATACGGCACGAATGTAGTCGCCGGTGTCAGTCCCGGTCGGGGGGGGCTGGAAGTGGAGGGAATTCCGATTTTTGATTTGGTAGAACAAGCAGTGGCGGCAGTGGGTCACGTTGACACTGCGGTAATTTTGGTAGACGCTTACTCGGTGCTGGATGCTGCTTTAGAAGCGATCGCCGGAGGAATTCGGCAAATTGCGATCGTTACTGGGGGAGTGCCTCCTCTGGATATGGTGCACTTAGTCAGAAAAGCAGAAGCTACCGAAACTTTGGTAATCGGGCCCAACAGTCCGGGGATTATTGTGCCCGACAAACTGCTGCTGGGAACTCACCCCAAGGAATTTTACACTCCCGGCCCGGTGGGAGTGATCAGCCGCAGCAGCACTTTGACTTACGAAGTTGCCCTAGAACTTACGGAGGCTGGGTTGGGACAGTCGATGGCGGTTTGTATTGGCTGCGACGCCATTGTCGGTTCTTCTTTTATGCAGTGGCTGCAACTTTTGGACGAAGACGACAGTACCGAAGCGATGGTTTTGGTAGGGGAAGTTGGGGGCTGGAGTGAACAAGCTGCTGCTTCTTACATCGCTTCGGCGATCGACAAACCCGTGGTTGCTTATCTGGCCGGCCGCTACGCTCCCAAGGGGCCGTCTTTGGGCCACGCCGGCATCCTGATCAGTTCTCGGGCGGCTGCCCAGAAAGCCTTTGGAGTTTCGGCCCCAAACAAAATGGCTGCCTTTGAAGAGGCGGACATACCTGTGGCGGCTCGGCCTTCAGAGATTCCTAAGTTGCTCAAAAAATTGCTAAAGAAAAATTGATTGCTTTGGGAGTTTTCACAAAAGTCCTAACCCTCTTGGGGTTGGGATAAGGGTTAGGCCGGGGCGGGTTTGGTCTCAAAAGTGTCTGCAGAATGCCACAACAGCCGCTTCAACCCGCCTTTAGGACACCTTTATGATTTTTTTACCAAAGCCCTCTGACCGGCGTCACAGGCTGCGGTGCGGGTGCTGGCAAGGGGGCGGCGCGGCGCGGCGCTGGAGGCGGAGTTGTTGGCTGCACGCTGCGGCGAGGTTCGATCGGACTTTCGGTGGGATTTGTTTCAGTTGTGCGAGTTGTCGATCTCGTCACATCTTGAAGCAGGCTTCGCAGAGTTCCGGCTATACTCTGAACTTTCCCAACAGCGGTGCGAAGGCTGGCAACATCTACGTAAACCTCGTTGAGAGGATACTTTTTCAGGATTTCCAGCAGCGATACTTTACCGTCATCCCCGGATGCCAGGATCACCGCTGCCCGCAGAGCTTTTCCGCTTTCTGTGCGGCGCTGAGTCCGAATTGCTTGACCGATGTCGTCAGTGATTTTTTCTCCCGGGGTGCTGTAAACTACCCTCGCCAGATTAGAAGGCTTTAAACCAATTTCTAAACCCATGAACCCCCGCAGCATTTGCGCGTCCATTTTGGAGAACCGGATAATTTGTTGGAGGGTTGGCGTCGTCGTGCCGTTTTTAGCAAATTCTTCTAAGTCGCTGACATTAATGGCTTGTCTGATCGGGCCAAATGTGAGGACAACTTTTTCGGCCCCTAATGCTCTACTGCTAGATAATATGCTCCCGCTTGATCCTAAAAGTAGGGCAATGCCGATCGATACAAATTTTGTTAATTTCATATTCACCGCTACATTAAAATTATTTTTTCGAGATTTGTACATTTTTGTACATTATAGATGCAGCAGTTATATTCTACAAGGTCGCCAGTGTAATTTGTGCCCGCGTCACACCGACAATCTAAACCGAGACTTTTTCTCGATCTTGACTTTAAAAATAAGTAACCACATCTGCCGAAATCTTTTCGCTTCTATTCCTTCTGTCTTCTACCTTCTACATCTCCAGCCTTCTATATCAGAGTGTCTTCCGCCTTCAACATAAGTGCCTTATAAAAATTATAGGAACTGCCCTCACGGGAGGACGTTTTTAATTGCACAAACATAAGGGGTCGATTTCTTCTTCTTTCTCTCTTAGGCAACTAAGTCCCTCTTCCTTCTTCCTTCCTTCTTCCCTCTCCCCTCTTCCCTCTTTTTACCCTGAGCGAAGTCGAAGGGCCTTCTTCCCTCTTCCCTTTTCCTTCTTGCTTCTGCTATATGTTGAAAACCAAGCGCAAATCCAAGAAATCCAAACACAAGCACAGCGAAAAAACAACAGCGCTCAGCAAAAAAGAAGTAGCTGCACAAAAACGCAAAATTTTAGAAAAGCGCAATGAATTGGTGCAGGCGATCGCCATAAGCTGCTTAGTCAGCGTTGCTCTGAGCATTCCCCTGTTTTTCGTAGCCGGCCCTAAGATTGCTATTGCAGGAGGCGCCGCCGCAGCCATCTTGCTGCTTTCCTACAAATACCCCCGTCAAGCTTTGTGGACTTTTCTAATTTACCTGCCTTTCAGTGGTACAATTACCTACGCAATTGGCGGCGGGAATGCTGCTTTTCAAGTAGCCAAAGATGCTTTCTACATACCAGCTCTCATCGCCCTAATTCAAAGCTGCAAAAAGAAACAGTTGCCCCTGTTCATTCCCAAACAAATGCTTTCTACCTTCAGCATCCTGTTGATGATGGCAATGCTGACTTTAATTTTTGTCAACGGGGAGATGCAGCTCAACCCTAGGGCGGGCGACAAACCAATTCTGCAAGGAATTCTCGGATTAAAAGTATTGATAGGTTACATACCGCTGATTGCTTCTACCTATTATCTGCTCCGCACTAAGAAGGATTTGGTATTTTTTAGTCGAATGCACATCGTTTTGGCTATCGTTTGCTGCCTTCTCGGTTTGATTCAGTACCTGTTGCTGCAAAGTGGAAAGTGTGCAGGAACCAGAGGAATGACCGGAGCCGAATTATATAAAGCAACGCTGGAAGCTAGATGTTTTGTCGGCGGTTCTTTGGTGTTCAGTCCAGAAGTCAAGATGGTCCGCTTGCCGGGAACTTTTGTCGCGCCTTGGCAGTGGGCGTGGTTTTTAATTTCTAATGCTTTTTTAACCTTTGCCTCTGCTTTTTGCGATCCTTCATTCTGGTGGCGAGTTATCGGTTTATTTGGCATGGCATTAGTATTTGCCAATGCAGTTATTTCCGGTCAAAGAGCTGCTTTAGTTATGGTTCCCGTTGCTACAGCTATCCTGCTAGTTCTCACCGGTCAATTAGTTAATTTAAAACGATTTATTCCCGTCGGTGCAGGACTGGCGATTCTGCTGTTTGTCGGTGCAGCTATTAACCCGGGAATTGTCGAGCAGCGGTGGGAGAGCTTTGTTAGTCGCTGGAATGCTGCACCGCCCCAGCAGTTTCTCTTTAATCAGTTCGAGCAGAGCAACAATTTTATCATTGACAAACCTCTCGGTAGAGGTGTGGGACGAGCCACTAATTCAACGCGAATATTTGGTGCCACGCAGCTAATTGAAACTTTCCAACCTAAGTTGATATACGAACTCGGTTATCCGGGAATGATTAGTTTTCAGCTCATGCTTTTACACTTAGCTTTTCTAACTTTTAGAGCTTACAGATCTGTCAAGGACAAAAGTTTGCGGAGTTACGGAGCTAGTTTTTGGGTGTTTGTTGCATTTATTACGATCAATACTCAATACTATCCGCTGGATGTAGATCCAGTGTCCGTGTATTATTGGGTTTTAGCTGGGGCGATTTTAAAGTTGCCCAAAATTGATAAACAGGTGCAGGATGAAAAACACCAGGAAGTTGAGTCAAATGAATTGCAAGTTCACCAGCCATTAAAGGAGAAAAAAATTATTGCATCTTCCCCAATTTGAGAATAGTTTTGAGTGTTGAGTTTGGTGGATTCTTTCTTGTTCAGTAACCCGCTTTCGCTCCAAGGCGGTGCAAAGATAGCCCACCGTTCTGGGTTTATCTGTGCTAAAATCAACCCCTACAGCATATTGTGGCTCTTAACTTTACTGCGGTTGCCAAACCGGATGGCTAGCATTCAAATCCTGGTCGTTTGTCAATTTAGTCAATGCCGAACCGTCCCGATTAATTACATACAAGTTGCTTTTGTCTCTTTGGATTTCGTTAAATATAAAAGCAATTTGCTGGCTGTCACTAGACAAAGCTAATTCTGAAATTCCCGACGGTTTTAGCCGGGTAGCTAGTTGATTTAGCTGCTTTCCGTCAGCATTGATTGTGTAGAGTTTTTGATTGTTGAACTCTCCAGCGACGAAAGCAATAAATTTGCCATCCGGCGACCACGAAAGTTCGCCGTAGTTTCTGGGTTTTTGGGTGAGGTTGTTGGCTGTCCCCCGGTTAATGTCGAGCAGGTAGATATCTTGCTGTTCGCCTGATGAATCGCCAGGTTTATTGTAATAGTAAGCAATGCGGTTGCTGTCGGGCGACCAAAATAGTTTGACGTTGTAAACCTCATTTTGCGGGTTGTTGGTCAAATTCTTGAGGTTGGTTCCGTCGGCATTAATTGTGTAAATTTGCTGTTTCGGATACGCGCCGAACAGGAAAGCAATTTTTGTGCGATCGGGCGACCAAACAAGTTCACTTCCGCCGGATATATATTCGCCGGGACTTTTAGTTAGTTTGGTCATTTCCGAACCGTCGGTATTCATTTTGTAGATATTTTTATCCTTGACAAATGCTACCTGCTGGCCGTCGGGTGAAATGTAAAATTCCGATGAAATTTCTGTTTTAGGCGGCTGTCCTCCTACTTTCAAATTCCGAACTAATTTAGTTCCTTTAATGCCAGAAGTGTCGCTTATATAAAGTGACTGACTGCCGGGAGTATCAGAGGTAAAACCGTCGCAAGAACGGGCAAAAACAAGTTTCTGGCTGTTGGACAACCAAGCTATTGCAAAATTAGCTGCTTTGCAAGCATCCCCAGCAAACTGTTTAGTTAGTCGCGAACCGTCAGCGTTGACTGTATAAATATCGGTATCGCCACTCACGAAAGCCAGTCGCTGGCCGTTGGGCGACCAAACAAGGGTAGGGCTAACATCTATATTGGGTGCAAGTTCGCGGCGGGAGGAACCGTTAGCATTGACTGCAAATAAATTAGATATGGTCTCGCTGCCGCGCATCTGGAGGGCGGTAAACGCTAGTATCCTTGGTTTTTGGGCTGCGGTTGGGGGAGGGCTTTGAAGGCTCAAAAACAAGCTGATTAAGAGTGTTAGGGAGATGAGGGCGATCGAACTAAGTCGCAATAATTTATTCAAAAGCATTTGGTCAATATCATCTCCTTACTTTTAAATTTTCACAGTCTTCAGTCCTCATATCTCCGACTTCTTAAAGTCCTGCAGGGATATGGCAAATTCTAACTCCAAGCTATTACCAATGCCCGATTCGCAATGCCCGATTCAAAGTGTTTGTCTGTCGATATGTCTCGATAGCCTCAAACTCTGTTTAATTCTGCCAATAATTAGCTCGAACATTTTTTTGCGCGACGGATTCTTGCTGCTGGGCGGCATCCCTAACTCGCAACACATCAAGTTCAAGTCACTTGCACTCATTGCCAACAGTTTTTTCCTCACCTCTTCTTCATTACCATTCTTAGCTTGTAAACGCAGTTCTTCATAAACTTCTAGAACATTGGCAGCCGATAAATTAACAGGTTTATTAACATCAGCACCCCTGGGAATATCCGAAGTTTTTGAGCCAGCAGAAATCACTCCCCGTTTGACTTGAGTCTCAAGCCGGGTTAATTTTCGAGCAACGTCCCGCAAAATTTCCTTAAGTTCGCCAATTTCCTCAACCAACCCCCCGCTTTCTTGTTCGGAAGCAGCCAAAGTTTCTTTTTTACTCATTTCAGATACTCCTCACACTCGCGCCATAGTTTTTCAAATTCTCTAACTAATTCTCGCGGCAGTTCACCCTCATTAATCGCCCGTTTTAGGCCGACGCTTTCGCGAATAGTCGATTCTAAAAATCTAACTTCTATGTTATTATCTTTTGATATCTCATCGCAAAGTCTCTTTACTTCTCTCATGTAAAACTGAACTTCATTTGTCAGCAATCCTCCATAGGTTTTAGCTTTATTCATAAAGACTGCTATCTTGGGGAACGGATAAGGCTCAATCCGTTTCTGGAGCGAGTTTAAAACTAAACTCAATCCCCTAGAACCAAAATAATCGGGATTGACGGGAATTAATATTAAGTCGCAGCAAGAGAGTACGCTGTAGGTGAGAAGACTGAAGGAAGGCGAACAGTCAAACAGCATCAAATCGTATTTGGGGAGATTGGCAGAGTTGGCGATTTTGCCGATGAATCTGCGGATAAAGTCTTTAACACTTTTACCCTCAAATCCATCGATATCCAACCAATACAATTCTTCAACTGAAGGGACAAAATGCAACTGTTCGTCAATCTGATAAATGGTGTCGAAACCAACGGGAAATTTAAAATTCTGTCCGGCTTTTTTAAAGACTTCTAGAGCGTCGTAAATTGTAAGTCTATGCTTGAGAGATTTTTCGTACCACTTACCAAATTTGTCATCTAAATGACCTGTATTTTCGTTAAGTCCGATCGCCTCTGTGAGCGACATTTGCGGATCTAAGTCTAACATCAAGACTTCTAAGTCTGTTCCTTGGGATATAATATTTCCTAGACTCCAAGTGACGGTGGTCTTTCCGACACCGCCTTTGAAGTTGATTACGGCTATTGATTTAGGACTCATGGCTGGCTTTGTTTGGATTTTGCTCAAATATAAATTAAAACATATTGTGTGACTTTGTTCAGCGCGCGATCGCCCATGAGAAGCCCGATGTGTCGATTGACAGAAAAGGCAGACTATGATATAGAAATAAAGAATAAAATAAAACTATTAGTCATCCCAAAGGTGAACTAAAACAGATATATTCGAGATTTAAGAAACAGGAAAACGGCGATCAAATTATCGATCGACTTAATGTTGAAAAGGTTTTATCTAATCGGAATACTTGTGCTTCTCTGAGGATCTTATTTGCATAGTATTTAAAGGCTTTGCGGGAAACATCTAATAATAAATATCAGTTGATAAGTAGATAATTAAGTAAAATAACCAAAGCACAATTGGATAATATATAATTTTGAAATTTTTCGCAGGTTTTTACTGTCGATAGAAAGTAAGGTGCGCCGAGGCGCACCATACAAGTTGTTTTAGCGTTTGACCAACTTCTTAGAAACCTTCCGCAAGCGAATTGATTTCGGTGTTACTTCCACCAATTCATCCTGGCCGATGTACTCCAAAGCGCGTTCCAAACTCATATCGACTGGTGCTTGCAATTGCGCCAATTCTTCACCGCCAGATGCGCGGTGGTTTGTCAACTGCTTCGACTTGCAAATATTCAGCTCCATGTCTTCATCTCGGTTGTTTTCTCCGATAATCATCCCTCTGTAAACCTTGGTTCCGGGGGTAATGAAAAATACGCCACGGTCTTCAGCATTTTTCAGTGAATAAGTAGTTGCAATTCCTTCTTCAAAGGAAATTAATACTCCGTTGCGACGGGCGATAATTTCTCCACCGAGGGGGCGATAGTCGAGGAAGCTGTGGTTCATAATTCCAGCGCCGCGAGTCAAGCGCATAAACTCGCCTCGGAATCCAATCAAACCGCGAGCGGGGACTGAAAATTCGATTTGGGTGCGACCGGTGCTGCTGACGTGCATATCTTGCATTTCTGCTTTCCGCTGACCTAGGCGTTCGATGCAGCCGCCGACTGCTTCTTCGGGTACGTCTAACACCAAACATTCAAAGGGTTCGCAGGGACGACCGCCGATTTCGCGGTAGATTACTTGCGGCTGGGATACTTGGAATTCGTATCCTTCGCGACGCATATTTTCGATCAGGATTCCGAGGTGGAGTTCGCCGCGGCCGGATACGAGGAATTTGTCGGGAGATTCGGTTTCTTCGACGCGCAAGGCGACGTTGGTTTGGAGTTCTCGCATTAGCCGATCGCGAATTTGACGCGATGTTACTAAACTACCTTCTTGACCGCAGAACGGCGAATCGTTCACAGAGAAAGTCATCTGCAAAGTTGGTTCGTCTACTTTGATTAAAGGCAGTGCTTGCGGGTCGTTGGGACAGGTAATTGTCTCGCCAATATACGCATCAGCAAAACCAGCAACGGCGACAAGATTACCAGCAGAAGATTCTGGGATATCAATCCGCTTCAGGCCTTCAAAGCCCATCAATTTGGTAATTTTTGATTTGACAATCGCGCCGCTTTCGGTGATTAAGACTGCTTGTTGACCGATTCTAATCGTGCCGTTGTGGATGCGGCCGATGACGATGCGACCGACGTATTCTGAGTAATCTAAGGTGGTTACTTGCAGTTGTAGTGGCTTGTTGGGGTCGCCTACGGGGGGTGGTACGTGGTCGAGAATTTCTTCAAAGAGGGGCTTCATATCGACCCCTTCGTCTTCGAGGTGTTTTTTGGCGTAACCGCTTAAGCCGGAACCGAAGAGATAGGGAAATTCGCACTGATCGTCGTCAGCGCCTAGTTCGAGGAACAGATCCAAAACTTTATCGACGGCTTTGTGGGGGTCGGCTCGCTCGCGATCGATCTTATTCACAAAGACGATCGGGCGCAGTCCTTTTTCTAGGGCTTTTTTGAGCACGAACCGCGTTTGCGGCATCGGGCCTTCGTTGGCGTCTACGATCAGCAGACAGCCGTCAACCATGCCGAGAACTCGTTCGACTTCTCCGCCGAAGTCCGCGTGTCCGGGGGTATCGACGATGTTGATCAGGGTTTCTCCGTACCTGACGGCGGTGTTTTTGGAAAGGATGGTAATGCCACGTTCGCGCTCGATGTCGTTGGAGTCCATGACGCAATCTGGGATTTCTTCCCCTTCGCGGAAGATCCCGGACTGTCTGAGGAGAGCGTCCACAAGGGTGGTTTTGCCGTGATCGACGTGAGCAATGATGGCGACGTTGCGAATGGGAAGACTCATAATGCGTCTGGAGCGTTAAACGGATCTAACTAAAGATTTCTTAATAATTGTAGCGCATGAAGTCAAGGGGCGATCGGGCGTGGCTGCCAGATTGGAGTGAGAGCGTCGCTAAAATCAAGATTATGGAAGCGCCAGCGAGGGAAATGGAGCGTTACACCCCGCCTGACGGCAGAGTTTTTTTCGATCGGCGATCTTGAGTTGGCCTTGGTGAAGAAGGTTGGAGACGGGGCGATCGCCCGTATTAAGATGAGGGTGCAAGTACGATCGACTTTATGGAAGTACAACCGAGGGAAATTAGACGTTATATTACCCCAGACGGTAGAAATCCTTTCGCAGAGTGGCTTAGTTCCCTGCGAGATTTGAATGCGGTAGTTAAAATTGAGCAAAGGCTTGATACCAATTTAATATGAAGCTGCATAGAATAGGGCTTCAAGAATAAACTTGTAAGATGACAACGAACTAATTTGCTC
>NZ_JAUBQH010000144.1:0-2508 GCF_036701145.1 Microcoleus sp. Pol17C6 | reverse complement strand
TGTCAATCGGCGTTCAATCGGGACCCCCTATCGGCGTGCAAAAGGGACCCCTCTGCCGCTGTGCGGATCGGTTGATGCTGGGCGCGCGTTTCGCGCTGGTGGCGGCGTAGGGAGGGCGTAGCCCGACCGGAGGCGTCAGCAGCGCGAAGGCGGTTTTCTGACAGGGTCAGCTGCGGTTTTTGAAGCGCCAGCTGTCGTTGCCGGTCTCGACGATATCGCAATGGTGCGTGATGCGATCGAGCAGCGCCGTGGTCATCTTCGGATCGCCGAACACGGTGGGCCACTCGCCAAAGGCGAGGTTGGTGGTGATGATGACCGAGGTCTTCTCGTAAAGCTTGCTGATCAGGTGGAACAACAACTGCCCGCCGGATCGGGCGAACGGCAGATATCCCAGTTCATCGAGCACCACGAGATCGAGCCTGCCGAGCTGGGCGGCGATGGAGCCGGCCTTGCCGATGCGGGCTTCTTCCTCGAGCCTGGTGACGAGATCGACCGTGTTGAAGTAGCGCCCGCGGGCACCGGCGCGCACGACGCTGGCGGTGATCGCGGTGGCCAGATGGGTCTTGCCCGTCCCGGTGCCGCCGATGAGCACGATGTTGCGGCGACCGGGCAGGAACGAACCTGCGTGCAGGGAGCGCACCAGCCCTTCATTGATCGGGGTGCCCTCGAACACGAAGGCGTCGAGGTCCTTGATTACAGGCAGCTTGGCCGCGGTCATGCGGTAGCGGATCGAGGCGGCATGACGATGCGCGGCTTCAGCGCGCAACAGGTCGGTCAGGATCTCGTGGGTCGTGCGCTTGCGCTGCAACCCGGTGGTGACCGCGTCGTCGAACGCGCCGGCCATGCCCTTGAGGCCAAGCGAACGCATCGCCTCGATCATCTCATGCCGCTGCATCGAGGCCTCGCATCGTATCGTAGCGCGCGCAGTCTGCGATGGGCGGGTGGTTGAGCTTGAGATCGACGATCACGTCCAAGGGGCGCTCGGATGGCGGGTCCCGGTATCGGGCCAGGATGTTGAGGATCACCTCGTCGCTGACGGCACCGCTATCAAGCGCCTCCCGGATCGCGGCCTCAACCGCTTCCAGACCATCGGTCATTACAGCTGCCAGCACGCGCACGAAGCGGCGGTCGGCTGCATCACCGCCGCCCAGCTTGCGACGCAACCGCGTCAGTGCCGGTGGCAGCTCCCACCCCTGGAAGGGTGCGCCGTTCCGCAAGGCCCCAGGCTTGTGCGCCAGCACTGGCAGGTAATGCCAGGGATTATAGATCGTCCGGTCGCGGCCGAAGTGCCGGGCATGCTCTGCGATGACCTCGTCGCCGAGGCGTACAACGATGCGGTCGGCATAGGCGCGGACCTGAACGGCCCGCCGCGCCGCCTTGGCCATGACCGAGTAGCGGTTGCGGTCGAAGCTGATCAGGCAGGTGCCGGTCACGGCATGCGCGGTCTCGTGGAAGCCGTCGAAGGGCGCCAGCATCGGCTGCAGGGCTGGCCGTTCGAGCTCCAGCGCCTCGGCAACGGTCAGTTCCTTCTGCTCGGGATGGGCGTGCGTTGCGGCCCAGCGCAGGCACTCAGCTTCCAGCCACCCGTTGAGCTCCTCGATGCTGGCAAAGCGCAGGCGAGGCTGGAAGAAGCGGCCTCGGATGGTCTGCACCTGGTGTTCAACCTGACCCTTCTCCCACCCTGCTGCCGGCGAGCAGGCCGTGGGCTCGACCATGTAATGATCGGCCATGACCAGAAAGCGGCGGTTGAACACCCGCTCCTTGCCGACGAACACGGTGGTGACCGCGGTCTTCATGTTATCGTAGATACCGCGAAGGGGAACGCCGCCGAAGAAGGCAAAGCCGCCCGCATGGGCGTCGAACACCATCTCCTGCGTCTCGCGCGGATAGGCCCTGACGTAGACCGCGCGCGACGCGCACAGTCGCATCTGCGCCACCTTCACCCGCATCGGCTTGCCCGCGATCTCCACATCCTCGTGGCTCCAGTCGAACTGGTAGGCCTCGCCAGGCTTGAACATGAGCGGGATGAAGGCAGGCGCGCCATCACCCGCATCCTTGCGCCGCGCTTGCGTCCAGCGGTGGGCGTAGCGCCGGACTGCGTCGTAGGATCCCTCGAAGCCCTCACGCCGCAGCAGATCATGGATCCGGGTCATGCGGAGCCGATCGCGCCGGTGCCGGGCCTCGTTCTCCGTCAGCAGCACATCGAGCCGCTCCTGGAACGGCCCAAGCCGGGGCAGCGGTTGAACCTTGCGGCGATAATCAAACGCGCCTTCCGGCGCCCGGATCGCCTTGCGCACCACCTTGCGCGACAGACGCAGATCCCGCGCAATCGCCTTGATCGCCTTCCCGCTCGCGTGCTCCCGCCGAATCCGAACAACCGTCTCCACCACCAACATCCCGATCTCACCACCTGGAAAACCAGGCAGTCCGCTACAACATCAGAATGAGGGGTCCCTTTTAGACGCCGATCACCCCGCTAACGGGGTCCCTTTTGCACGCCGGTCTACA
>NZ_JAUBQH010000070.1:0-30567 GCF_036701145.1 Microcoleus sp. Pol17C6 | reverse complement strand
GAAGTTACATTATCCGATATGAGGAATTGGTTTACTCACTGCTGTTATTGTACCTCATCTATCTGAGAAACGCTATAGCAGGTTCCACGCTGACTGTCAATGGCAATACTCGCCTCTAATTGGTAAGCCAACATTTTCACTAATCGCAATCCTAATGTTTCAGTATTTTCTACGTCAAAATCTGCCGGAAATCCGCAACCGTTATCTTGAATAGTTAAATTAAATTGGTTGTAATTGATTTGAGTAAAATTAATAGCTATTTCCCCATCTAAACGTGAAACAAAGGCATATTTTAACGAGTTAGAAACCAGTTCGTTAATAATTAAACCGCACGGAATTGCTGTTTCTATATTTAAAAAAATGGGGTCAACTTTGAGGTTAAACTGGATGGAAGTATTGCCGCAACCAAAAGATTGATACAAATTAGCAACCAAGTTTTCGACGTAGGGCGATAGGGCGATCTGATCGAGATGTTCGGATTGATAAAGTTGCTCGTGAATCAGAGCCATTGAATGGATGCGAGTCTGGCTTTCTTCAAATAAAGTTAGCGTTGCTTCGTCTTCAATATATTGAGCTTGAAGTTGCAGCAGGCTAGAAATTACCTGCATATTATTTTTGACTCGGTGGTGAATTTCTTTGAGCAATACTTCTTTTTCCCGGAGTGCTGCTTGAATGCGGGCTTCGGTAAATTTGCGATCGCTGATATCTTCGCCAATACCCGCGATGCGGTAAATTTTGCCCGATTCGTCGTAAATGGGAAAAGCTCGATCGCACACCCAGCGAATTGTGCCGTCTGGCAGAAAAATCCGATATTCGGTATTGGTAGACTCGCCCTGCAACACTCGCCCCATTGCCTCTTCCAACAAATGTTTATCTTCTGGATGCAGCCACTCCATCATTTTTAAGGGATCAGCATACAATTCTTCGCGACTGCGCCCCCAGATTTGTTCGTAAGCTGGACTCAGATACAATAAATCGGTGAATTCCGCAGAAATTAGCCAGACGGAATCTTGGATATTTTCTGCTAACTGGCGGAAGCGTTCTTCACTTTCGCGAATGGTTTTTTCGGCCTGTTTGCGGGCGGTAATATCTACTGCAATGCCCACAATGCGGTAGATATTACCCGATTGATTTCTAATCGGAAAAGCCCGATCGCGAATCCAGCGAATTTTGCCATCCGGCCTGACAATTCGATATTCTATCTCGTCTTCAAACTCAATTTTTCTAGTTAAATTAGCAATAACACGCTCGCGATCTTCTGGATGGAGGGAATCTGCAAAAAAGCGCCCGTAAGCATACAAATCAGCGCAGCTTCTGCCCCAAATTTTTTCGTAAGCCGGACTGATATAAATAATTTTCTGGGGTAGAACGTTTACCATCCAAAACACGCTTTCAATGTTTTCTGCTAGCTGTCGGAACCTTTCTTCGCCTTCTTTTAGTGCTGCTTCGGTTTCTTTGCGATCGCTAATATCTTCTGTCACTACTACATTGTAAATTGCCCCGCTCAGCGGTTCTTTGATTAGCGATACTGTAATATTTACCCAAACTACAGTGCCGTCTTTGTGCAGCAAGCGTTTTTCCATTTTAAAACTGTCAATTTCCCCGGAAAATAATTTATTGTTTTGTTCTAAATCTGCATCTATATCTTCTGGGTAAGTAACGTCCATCCAAGTTCGCGACAGCAGTTCAGTCGCAGTATATCCCACTATCTCGCAGAATTTTTGATTGACTCGCAAATAGCGGCCTGTTTGGTCAGGGTGGGTAATACCTACTGCTGCTTGTTCGACGGTTGCCCGAAAGCGTTCTTCGCTATCTCTGAGGGTTGCTTCTGCTTTTTTGCGATCGCTAATATCCCGCTGCACGCCAAAATAGCCGACGATTCTGCCGTGGGAATCATAAATGCAAATATAGTCGCCTTCCACCCAAACAGGAACACCGTCAAATTTGCGATTTTCATTTTCGATGTGAATTCTTCCCGTATCAAAAAATTGCTTTATTATCTCTCTACCACCAGTCAAGTTCTGCGAAAATAAAGAGTCAAGGGTGCGGCCAATAAACTGTTCCCTAATACCTCCGTATTGAGCTATCAAAGCATCATTTGCCTTCGTTACCCGCCCGTGAGTAAATACGTAATCCAAAACATTTTCTTTGTCAACTCTATCATCCCATTGCACGGGTTCGTCCAGCATCATAAAGAAAAAACCATCTAAAGATTGAGAGAAAAACAATTCTAGCTGTTCCTGGCTTTCCCGCAGATCTTTTTCGGCGCGCCAGCGAGAGAGAATTTCTTCCTGCAATTGATCGTTTGCTGTTTTCAAGTCTTCAGTGCGCTTTTGATATTTAATTTCTAGCTGATTTTTGATTTCTTCCAGCGCTATTTCTGCCTGTTTTTTTTCGGTAATATCTTGAGTAACGAGCATTCCTGCAAAAATTTCTTTCCGGTCATTTTTGACTGGAGCAACTGTTATTAAATAAACGCGATTTCCGTATTTATATTCAAAAGTATTTTCTTTTCCCGCCAAAGCCGCGCGATATTTAGTCTCAAAAAGTTGCCAATCTTCAGGTGGGGATACTTCCCACAAGGTTTTGCCTTCCAACAGTTCTTTAGACAAACCAACTGCTGCCAAACCTTGACCGTCAACCAGAGTATAGCGCAAATCGCGATCGAACAACAACACCGAGCCATTTGGATAATGTGTGATGAGAATTCGGTACATTTCCTGACTTTTTTCCAGAGATGCGATTAACCGAAGGCGATCGTCATCGGTGATATCAAATTCAGTTACCGAACCCGAAAAGCCAGCATTCTCGACTGCTTTGAGTTGTGCTTCTAATTTCTGGCACAATTCTCTCTGCTGCTGCAAATTCTCTTCGAGTTGCCGAATTTTTGCTGTTTGCTCTGCTACTAATGCTTCGCAGGTTTCCAGAGGTCGATCGATCTTGGTAGGATCAATACACATAAGCGCTCTTTGTTTGGCAGTTGCGGACTTGAGCTTTTTCAAGCCAATACTAACAAAGCTCAAGCCTTCACTGCTAACTTAATTAATCAATCTTTCTTGACTTCTGCCCCAAGCCTTCTACTTTTCCTTTATTTAGGAACTCCCGCCGTCAAGACTTCATGACAATCCGCTGTCACCAAAACATCATCTTCAATTCTCACGCCAATCCCGCGCCATTTTTCAGGAACCTCCGGCTGTCCTTCCACGGGTTTAATATAAGGAGAAATATAAATCCCCGGTTCCACCGTCAGCACTTGTCCTGCCTGCAAAACTTGCGGATTTTCGCCGTACTGATAAACGCCGACATCGTGCACATCCAGTCCCAGCCAATGACCAGTGCGGTGCATATAAAATGGCTTGTATTTCTCTTCTTTAATTATCTCTTCAATGTCGCCAACCAAAAGTTTTAAATCCATTAAACCTTCCACCAAAACGCGCACCGCTGTTTCGTGAATTTTGCTGTAAGGATTTCCAGGATATACTTGACTAATTGCCTGCAATTGTGCTTGCAAAACTAAGTCATAAATTATCTGTTGTTCAGTTGTAAATTTGCCGCTAACAGGAAAGGTGCGAGTAATATCGGCGTTGTAGTACCCGCAAGCACAACCGGCATCTATTAGCAGCAAATCGTTTTCCTGCATTTGCCGGTTGTTTTCGATGTAGTGTAGGACGCAGGCATTGTAACCGGATGCAACAATAGAAGGGTAAGCCGGAGTGCAGCCATTTAAGCCAAAAGTATGTTCTATTTCAGCTTGAATTTCATATTCGTATCTGCCCGGTTTGGCGAATTCTTGGGCGCGGTTGTGCGCTGCAACTGAAATATTAGCCGCTTTTCGCATTAATGCTAATTCAGTTTCGCTTTTCACCAGGCGCATCGGGTGTAAAATGATGTTGGAATCTTCGATTGCTGTGGGGCCTGTGCCGCGTTTTGGGTAGGTTGCCATCAAGCGCTGCCAGTGATTGAGGACTGTTTGGTCGAAACTACGATCGCGCCCGAAGTGATAGTATATGCGATCGGCTTTTTCTAAATATTTCGGCAGTTTTTCCGCAAGTTCGGCGATGGGGAAAGCTTCATCCGCGCCGTACAATTCCTTAGCGCCTTCTACTCCGGCGCGATAACCGTGCCAAGTTTCTTTTTCCAAGTCTTTTGGCTGCACAAACAACACAAATTTGTGTTCTTCGTGGTGCGGCGCGAGCACTGCTACCGCCGCAGCTTCATTGAAACCGGTTAAGTAGAAAAAATCGCTATCTTGTCGGTATGCGTATTCTACATCGTTGTGCATGACGGCTGCGGGCGCGCTGCGAAATATCGCTGTCCCGCTGCCAATTTTTGCCATTAACTGTTCGCGTCTTTGTCGGTATTCGGTGGAGTTTGTCATCCGATTTTAGATTTTAGATTTTAGATTTTAGATTGAGTGTAATATTAACACTCGGCGGTTTAAAGCGCTGTCAAACTTGCACCCGCAAGCCCAGGGTTGAAGATATAGGTGCTCTGTTTTTTTTCTTGGTCTACTTATTTATTCTCTTGTTCTGCGATCGCCAATTGACAAGTATAGTCAACCATGCCAGACAAAGATGAGTTGCGATCGACTAAAGTCCATCTCGGATCGAAATTCGACCAATTTTCGCCATCTTCGCTAACTCTGACAGTTCTAAACTGTCGCTGCTGGCAGTTAACTTCCATTTGCGCCAACAATTTCTCGTTACTAAACTGTTGAGTTCCTAAAATAATTCTGACTGGATAAGAAGGAGCACCGGGAATATCGGATTTACTTAATTCAACGCTGCTGGGGTCGAGGCAAATATCTACAAAACATCTTAATTTTTCAGCGCGGGCGCTCAAAGTATTGAGGGAAAAAAATATCCAAGTGGCTATTAAAAAAAATGACCAATTCTTAGTATGTATGGCAAATGTAGTATTCATCTGCGTTAATTGGCGTTTAGGGGCGGTTTAATATTATTGACAGTTTAATAAAAAAGTAGGGACGTGGCAATAGTGCTGCGTCCCTACTTTTTAAAGACACAGCAAGGCCGTGTCCCTAATTTTTAAACAAGTCTTAAAGCTGAGGAACGTATTGTTCTTTTTCAGGAACAAAAGTGTATTCAGAGACGATTAGACGCAACTCTTCGCCGTCGATGGTTTCTTTTTCGATCAACAAATCGACTAAGCGATCGATCACGGTGCGATTTTCGCGAATAATTCGGCGGGCGTCGTCGTAGCAATGATCGACAATCGATCGAACTTGTCCGTCAATCCGAGAGGCTATTTCTTCGGAATATTCCGATCGCGCTGTGTAGTCGCGGCCGAGGAAAATTTCGCTTTGTTGAGCTTCCAGGGCTATCGGGCCCAAGGTAGACATCCCATAGCGAGTCACCATTTGGCGTGCCATACCGCTGACTTGCTGCAAGTCGTTGCCGGCACCGGTGGTTACTTCGGCATCACCGAAAACTACTTCTTCGGCTGCGCGGCCACCCAAAGCACCGCTAATCCGGGCTAAAATTTGCGATCGAGAAATCAAACCTTGGTCTTCGCTGGGCATGAACCAAGTCAAGCCGCGGGCCTGTCCGCGAGGAACTAAGGTAACTTTTTGAACTGGATCGTGGGCTTGAATGATTGTACCGACGATCGCATGGCCGATTTCGTGGTAAGCAATCAAGCGCTTGCTCTTGCTGTCCACCAAGGGAGTGCCTTCCATACCTGCTACCACGCGATCGACTGCATCGTCAACTTCGAGCATCGTAATCGCTTCTTTGCGGCGGCGGGCGGTTAAAATAGCAGCTTCGTTGAGCAAGTTAGCCAAATCAGCGCCGGTAAAACCAGGAGTGCGGCGGGCGATGGCGTCCAAAGAAATCTCTGCAGACAGCTTCTTGTTGCGCGCGTGAACTTCCAAAATTTCCAAGCGGCCTTTAATATCCGGCGTATCTACGCTAACTTGGCGGTCAAAACGTCCCGGACGCAGCAACGCTGAGTCGAGCACGTCGGGGCGGTTCGTGGCAGCAATGATGATAATGCCAGTATTGCCCTCAAAACCGTCCATTTCGGTCAGCAACTGGTTCAGGGTTTGTTCCCGTTCGTCGTTACCGCCACCGATACCGGCGCCACGCTGGCGGCCCACTGCATCGATTTCATCGATGAAGATGATGCAAGGAGCATTTTCTTTAGCTTTCTTGAACAAGTCGCGGACGCGGGAAGCGCCGACACCGACGAACATTTCCACAAATTCTGAACCGGAGATGCTGAAGAAAGGCACGCCGGCTTCGCCTGCGATGGCTTTTGCCAGCAGGGTTTTACCAGTTCCGGGAGGGCCAACTAGCAGCACGCCTTTGGGAATCTTCGCCCCGACTGCGGTGAAGCGTTCGGGTTTTTTGAGGAATGTCACCACTTCTTGAAGTTCTTCTTTGGCTTCCTCAACGCCTGCTACGTCGTCGAACAATACGCCTGTTTTAGCTTCCATTTGAAAGCGAGCTTTGGATTTGCCAAAGTTCATGGCTTGGCCCGGGCCCCCTGGCACGTTGCCACCGCGGCGGAAGAGGAAAAACAGGCCTCCTACTAACAAGAGGGGAAATACTAGATTGCCTAAAAGTCCCCAGACAGCGCCGTCGTTGCGTAGTGGGTGAGTGTCAAAGCTGATTTTGGAGTCTCTGAGCCTAGAAACCAGTTCCGGGGCATTTGAGGGCAAGTCTACCCGCCACCGCTGCTCGTGATTGTCCAGTTCGGGATCGACTGCTAGGACAATAGCCGTCCGACCTCCGTCGTAAAGGTCAACGCTAGTCACTCGACCGGCGTTTAAGTAATCTAAGAATCGACCGTAGCTCAGGCGGGTGCTGGCGGTGTTCTTGCTCATTTCAGCGGGGGATGGGGCAAAGGCCCCCTGCCACAAGAAAAAGCCGATGACTAAGGCGGGTAAAGTCCAAAGTAGTATAGTTCGCCAAGAAATTTTCATAAATGCGGATGCCTTGAATTGGGGACAGATCGGGTAAGATCGCGGTGTCGGAGAAGTGCGACAAAAGTTTACACTCAGAATCTTAACTAAATTTAACTTAACAATGCACTCTCAGGCAACAGAGCTTTGAGGACTATGGCTCCAGAAAAAGTTAGGTTAGTTACGGTAAGGGCGATCGTCCCGAATATAATGTTTGGTGCTGATTTCGATACCGATCTAGGTAGAGTTAGAAGAATCGTCGCTTTCACCCACTGTCTTTAAGCGTGGCAGTGTCAAGGGATAAGGCATGATAATGGTGAGGCTCAGTGAGGTAACACATTTCAATGACAACTAGACAGCTTGTTCCTAATTCGGCTATGCTGACCCAGCAGACTAAAGTCGCTTCTAACAAATCGATTATTAGTGCTGATTTGGGTCGGACGGCAACTAAAGCTTGCGTGAGTCGCAACCCGAGTAGCGTTGTTTTCATCCCTGCCAACGTGGCTACTATGCCCGTGGAAAAGGTGCGGGGTGGCAGCTTTGAGTCCAAAGCAACAGACCCTCTGTTGGATATGTGGCTGGAGTACCAGGGCAAGGGTTACGCTATAGGCCAACTAGCGGCAGATTTTGGCGCTAATCTCGGTGGCGCTGACCAGTCGAAAGTAGTAGATGCTTTGGTTAAGGTCTTTTCCTGTGCTGGATATTTCCAGATGAAGGGCGAAATAGCAGTTGTGCTGGGTTTGCCGTTTTATTCGCAGGATCAGTTTGAGAAGGAAAAGGAAGAGATTATCAGCCAACTGCGCTCTCCCCACGTTGTGGTGTACCGGGGTGAGCGTGTGGATATTAATATCAGTCACGTTTGGGTGATGCCGGAAGGGTTCGGCAGCCTGATTTGGTGCGAGGCTCAAGATAACAAGGAGTTTACGCCGGAGTTGCCGGAACTGTCGGTGGCTGTGGTTGATATCGGACACCAAACTACCGATTTGTTAATGGTCGATCGTTTCCGGTTCGCCCGGGCAGCTTCTAAGAGCGATTCCTTCGCCATGAACAAGTTCTACGAACAAGTTGCCTCAAAGATTCCGGGAGCAGACCCTCAATCTCTGTCTTTACTGGAAGCGGTGAATAAACCGGAAGGCCAGCGTTTCTACCGTCCGAGAGGAGCGACTAAGCCGACTAATTTAGATCCGATTATTAAGGATTTGCGAGAGGCTTTCGCTAACGAACTGTCCGAACGTTTGGTGCAGTGGCTGCCGGAACGTGTGACGGATGTGGTTCTGACTGGCGGGGGCGGCGAGTTTTTCTGGGAGGTTTTGCAACCTTTGCTTAAAGACGCCAATCTTAAGGCTCACTTGGCTCAGCCTTCCCGGAAAGCTAATGCTTTGGGACAGTTTATTTATGCTGAGGCTCAGCTAGCCACGATTAAGTAACGCATTAAGGCTTGAACCCTATGGCACTGTGGGCAAAAAATAAGGCGAATTTCTCGGTGGCGTTTACGGAAGATGCTGCGGATCAAACTTTGCTGGCCGCTATTGAAAAAGAGTTGGCTTTCACGAAGTATCAGACTTTCAGCAATCTCTGCAAGCAAGCTTTGTGGCAGTTTTTGTCTGTATCTGAGTCTGCTAGCTCTACACAGAGCTTTCAGCGGTTGGAACAGCGTATTGCTGAACTTGTGGTCAAATTTGCTGAGTTTGAGCACAATGTTTCGGCAGAGGAATTAAGCCGTTTGGAGGGACTGGAACATCACCTGACTCAACTCAGCGCGCAGTTGGATCAATTGCAGGGGAGTGTTAACAGTAAGTTTGCTCAAGTTTCTTTTGCCCCAGTTTCAAAAGTAGTAGAGCCTGACCCCATTGAGTCTGAGTCTGTGGCGGATGATAATGTAGTGTCTGACGCTGAGGTTGCTCCTCCTCGGAATTCCGATCCTTTGTTGGAGCGTTTAAGTTCTTTGTTACCCCAAGATTTCTAAAATGAGGTAGACCAAGGCTAAAAAGCCTTGAGATGTAATGTTAGTGGCCCGCTGTTGGCAGCCGGTACTGAACACAGACACAAAGCGATCGCTCTTTTGAAAAAAAAGGGCGATCGCTTTGTTATATCAATTCATCTGCGTTAATCTGTGTTTATCTGCCCTCATCTGCGGTTAAAAAAAGAGAATTTATTAACCGCAGATGACAAAGGATTGACGCTGATTCACGCAGATGAATATCAGAGAGATAGGAATAATTCCGATACTAACAGATTTGATATTATTTGTTAGTTGTCAGTTGACTGTTGACGCTTGTCTGTTTTCTGTGGTTACCAATTACCAATTACCCTTATTCGATTAATCCTAATTTTTGTAAGCGCGAACGAATCGCACTAGGCTGTCGCTGAAATCTCTGAGCTAATTCGTCAATTTGTTGACCACTAGCATATTCTTTCTTCAAATTTTCGTCTTCATCCTGACTCCACTTGACATAAGCTCTGGGATATTTCTGGCGAATTTTCTCATTCTGGGTTTTAGGTCGATAACCATTCTTTTGAGCGACATTCAAACCCGAACCAAACTGTGGGTTAATTTCCCCACTGCGACTAGCTAGCGCCTCTTGCACGCGGTTGGGAATCACAGCAATTTCTTCTGAGAGTTCAGCCAAAGCAGTGTCTACTTTTTGCTGAAGTTCTGTTAGCTGCCGCTGCTGCAAACTGCCCCACTGTGGCAGTTCGTTGATAAACTGCTGCAAGTCCAGAATTATTGTTGTCAAAGTTTCGACTTGTTGCAACTCGGGTCGCTGTTTGAATTGGCGGCTGGTGAGTTCGATCTCGCTTTGAATCATTTTAATAGTTTTTTCTAAAATTATTAGTCGCTGGCGCAGGTTCTCAATTGCTGAAATTAGAGAGTGTACGTTTTCTCCAGGCGCAACATTGAGATTTTCGCGAGATGTTTGAGAAAGAGCTTCGTCTAAAGCATTTACAGCAAGTTGCAATTCCTCGATCGCGCGATCGGTAGTAGCTGCTTGTTGATTTACGCGATCGAACGTGGCCGCCGCACTTGTTTTAACTTGCTTGTGCAGCTTCTGCCGGTTCACAAAATTCAACACCAATGAAATCACTACAGGCACTTGAGCATAAACGCTCTGCCCCCAAACCAAACTAGCAGCCAATCCCACAGCAGAGGCAGCAATAAAAACCACTTCAGCAGTTTCTAACCAATTGCTCGACTTGGGATTTTGGATTTTGGTGGGTGAATTGGATGATGACATAGGCTAATACCATTTTAGATTTTAGATTTTAGATTTTAGATGTGGAATGACTGAGGAAGCTCGGAGTTTGGAGCACGGGCCTATAGTTGCATTCTTTTTTTCAACTGGTGCAAGTATGCGGATAAAAATAAAGTACGCGCGACGGCAGATATCCGGTATGTAATCGCACGTAGACCCCGAATTTAGCAGTGGTCAAAAACAGATTAAGTTTTTTATTCACAGCCATCTAATTAAATATATTAAAGCTGCAAAATTAGTCTAGCTAAAGTGAAATAAATCAAGACCCCGAGGACATCAACTGCGGTGGTAATAAAGGGAGCAGACATTAAAGCGGGGTCTAAACCCAAAGAACGAAATAGAAACGGCAGAGCTGAACCGGCAATAGAAGCTAAAATTGCGATCGCAAACAAACTCACTCCCACCGCGAGTGCCACTGCTAAACTCCCTTGCAGAGTATAAGCCCAGCCCGTCGCTACAGTCCCCAATATAGCTCCTAGCAGCGCTCCCGCCATCCCCTCGCGAACAATTACTTGAAACGGGCCCATTGCTGTAATTTCGTCAGTGTTCAAACCGCGAATTACAACAGTTGAGGACTGAGCTCCGACATTGCCTCCAGTGCCAGTAAGCAGGGGAATAAAGGCTGCTAGGGCAACTACTTGGTTCAAAATATCTTCTTGAGCTCTAATAATTGCGCCGGTGACAGTATTAGTTAAAAGCAGAACAAACAGCCACACCACCCTTTTCCGGGCAACAGTGATTAAATCGGTCTGAAAATAATTGTCGCCGCCGGACTGGACGCCACCCAAGGTATAAATATCTTTGGCTGCTTCTTGTTCTAAAATGTCGATCGCATCGTCAACTGTAATGATGCCGACCAGCCGCTGTTCGCGGTCTACAACGGGCACAGCTAAAAAATCGTAACGCTGGATCAGCCTAGCTACTTCTTCTTGATCCGTTCCTGTTTGAACAGAAACTACGTCGCGGGTCATAATTTCGCCGACAGTTTTGTCGAGGGGGGAAGTTACTAAATCCCGCAGGGATAAAATGCCAGTCAAGCTGCGTCCGGCGTCGGTGACGTAAAGAGAATAAATTGTTTCGGTAGTTCTAGCCAAAGAGCGAATTCGGTCTAAAGCTTGGGCGACGGTAAAACTTTCTTTGAGAGAAATATATTCGGGGGTCATGATCCGACCGGCGGTACTGGCTTCGTAACCCAAAAGTTGGGCCGTTGCTTCTCGTTCCGTCGGGCTCAGTTCACCCAACAGGCGACGGACTAATATTGCCGGGAGTTCGTCAAAGAGTTTAGCTCGATCGTCCGGCGACATTTTGTCTACAATATCAATGACTTCTTGGCGCTTGAATTTTTCGCAGAGGGACTGCTGAACGCTGGAGTCGAGATATTCGTAAACTGCTATGGCTTCGTCTTTGGAAAGCAAGCGGAAAGCTATTACTTGCATGGTTTCTGGCAGGCCTTCGATAGCTTCAGCTATGTCTGCTTCCTGCACCGGGTGCAAAATGGCTTTTGCTCCTTTAAAGTCTCCTTCTTCCAACAGGGCCCTTAACTGCGATCGAACTAATTCCCGCAGTTCCTTTCGCGCGTAGGTGGGTAGAGAAGACGATTGATAATTTTTTTCTGTCACTGATGACCCTCCTAAACCTGTGCTGCGCGCCTTCCTGAATCCAGTTTAGAGCCTATTGACGCCACTGGTTGCAGTGATCAGACTTGCCCTGACAAGATCCACACCTGACCCCTATTTTTCTGGTGCGCGCCCAGCATCTTGCCCGATTTGGGTTCAAATACATTTATCTTGATCGGCGACACTCATCGGTAGGAAAGGAGAATTGCGCCCGAGCACTTTTTCCAACAGGTTCGTCGAACTTTGATTGCGAATATAATTATTGACTGTTTCTTTCCATTCAGTGTCACTTGCTGGCAATATCATGCCGTAAGAAATGCAAGTTAAAGGCTGCTGCGGTATAACAAAATATTGGCTACGCTGCGAAAGCGCCCTTTTTCTGCTGATTCGTTGAGATCAGTTTCTACTTTTTATAAGCGGATGGAGCGATTTAATTTTTTTTCTAAGTTAGCTCGGAAAAGTTCTAAGCCTTCCATGCAAACTCCTTGCCATTTTTTACCTTCTAAATAGCCGAAGGGAGGGGCATATTTTCTGATACCAACTTTGAGAATGCCGGTTTGCCGAATTTCTGCCAGTGCTGTCTGGGCTGAGGCAATTGTAGGTAAAGCTGCGGGAAATAATATCGAAAATATGGCTGTAAATGCTGCGAGTTTGAGGTTTTTATTAGTTCGCATTGAGTTCATTCGTTCGGCATCCGAATAGATATTGTACTGTTTTTAATATGATACGCAAAGAAAGAATATTTTCAATATATTTGGGTGCTTGTATTTTAGGCTATTGGGGTGTTTTGGGTTGGGCGATCGGCTAACTTCAACCAGCACCGTTTAAAATTAATTTTCGGGGGCTACGCCAATCCTTTTTTCTGCCGCGTCACGGGTTATACACATAAAGAAGTTTTGGCAAGAATTGGTTTGACAACTTATTATCTTGGTATAGTCAACAATTAATTAAAACTGTCAATATCATTGGCCAGCAGTCATAGCGAATCCCCTGACTCCGGCTATGGTTCCTGTTCAAACTGCCAAATGTGTAGGGCTGGGATTTAGACTCTCCGATCAAATCAAGGAACAGGGAACAGGAAAATTATTTTATGTAGGAATGGATCTCAAAAGCTGCATCTGAATAGTGTAGAATTATAACAAATCAGATGGGACATTCCAAGGTGCGTATTGTGGGATAAAAATTCTCTGCAATCTGAATTTTATTACGGAATGTTTAAACTTGTATCTTTTCCTTAACCATTTTATATTCTTTACCAAATCTTTATTTTTTTTCTCTAGGGTATTGTTATGGTTGCTTCAAGCGAGCTTACAGCACTTTGTAACAAGAGTGAAATACCCTTTAGTTAAAAAAGAGGTCTTGATGACACACTGCCCCTGCTGCTCGAATTAAATGCTGCGTCACGTTCGCGAGCATCAAATCTACTGGTTTTGTCGCCAATGTTGGGAAACAATACCTATTTACAATCTCAACAGATGTTGCTCATCGCCATCTATAAATATAGTTAAAGGGCTAGGGGTTCAGGAAGAACATTCTTTACCGATGGAATTTAACAGTCAACTTAGGGGGTCTAAAGTTTAGAGAGTGCCTTATCGCTAACTGGTTTTCCGGCTCAAAACTTAGTTTTATTGCATCATTAAATTACCCAAGTATAGCCCAAAAAATTGAAGACCGTTCTATTCATATATCGCTTAATTTATGGTAATCCCTCGACGCAAAGTAATTATAAGTTTAGACCAAACACCACTTAAACGATTGCTACCTCTTTTGCTTGGTGTGGTGGCCTCTCTTGCTGTTTTATTTACGTGGCAACAGCTAACCATCAACGGACAAATTCACATCGAGCAGTTAATTCAGCAGGAAGCCAATGCGATTCAGTCACAACTGACCGAAGGACTATCCATTCGGGTGTTGACACTTCGGCAAATGGCGAATCGCTGGCAAGCCAATGGCGGAACACCAAAGGCTCTTTGGGAAGCCGATGCTGAGGCTTATGTAAAGGATTTTTACGGTTATCAGGCGATCGCATTAGTCGATCCATCATTTAAAGTGCGATGGGTTGTGCCACTGGCTGGGAATGAGGCAGCGCAAAACCTAGATTTTAATAGGGAACTGCGTCGCAAAATCACTTTGCAAGTAGCTCGTGATTTGCGTCAACCTATCTTAAGTCGCAATATTTCACTTGTTCAAGGAGGTCAAGGATTTTTAGCAAGTTTTCCTTTGTTTGTAGGTGAACGTTTTGATGGGTTGATTGTCGGAGTTGTTCAGTTTCAGGTTCTATTTGAAAGTATTTTAAAACTGTCACCAGGATACAATGTGGCTATCTATGATGGCACAACTTTGCTCTACGGTCAAGAGTCTTTTTCTCAAAATTTCGCTCGTAAAACAGTTGTAGTGAAAGCCTATGGTGTAGACTGGAAAATCGATGTTTATCCAAATTTAGATTTAGTAGAAAGAGTCAAGTTTTATTGGCCTAGACTTGTATTAATTGGGGGCTTAGTTTTAGTTGGGCTGCTTATGTGGGTCATGTATCTCGCACAAGTTAGTTATTGCAAAGTCGATAAATTCAAAAAAGCCAATCGCCAGTTGCAATGGGAAATTCACCAGCGACAACAGGCAGAAATTGCGATCGCTCAACTAGCTGCCATCGTTGAATCTTCGGAAGATGCCATTCTCAGTAAAGACTTAGAGGGTGTAGTTACCAGTTGGAATGTAGGAGCCGAAACAATTTTTGGTTATACAGCGGCAGAAATAGTAGGGCAATCAGGGAGAAAATTGATTCCCGCAGACTATCGAGATGAGGAAAACGAAATTCTCACCAAAATCCAGCGAGGACAACGCATCAAACACTACGATACAAAGAGGCTGAGGAAAGATGGAACATTAATCGATGTCTCGATGAGTGTCTCCCCCATTAAAGACCCAGCAGGAAATATAATTGGAGCCTCAAAGATTGCCCGGAATATTGCTGACAGCAAACAAGCAGAAGCAGCACTACGTGAAAGTGAAGAACGCTGGGAACTGTCTGTACGCGGGAATAATGACGGCATTTGGGATTGGAATGTTCAAACCAATGAGGTCTTCTTTTCTAGTCGCTGGAAGGAAATGCTGGACTATGAAGACCATGAAATCCAAAACATTATAGACAAATGGGCGAATCTGCTACATCCCGATGATTTGGGACGGGTAATGCAAGCCGTTCAAGACCATTTTGCCAAGAAAACTCCTTTTTATATCACAGAACATCGCGTTCGCTGCAAAGATGGTTCCTACAAATGGATTTTGGATCGTGGTCAGGCACTGTGGGATGATGCAGGTAACGTAATTCGGATGGCTGGCTCTCACACCGACATTACGGAGCGCAAGCAAGCTGAAGTTGCTTTACAGGTAAGCGAAGCCAGATATCGGCAATTGATCGATAACTTAAATGCGGGTTTTGTGATTCATGCGACAGATACCAGCATCCAATTATGTAATGAAACGGCCTGTGAATTACTAGGGCTTTCAATGGATCAAATGCTGGGAAAAACTGCGATATCTCCGGCCTGGCATTTTGTGCGGGAAGATGGCAGCGTTATGCCCCTAGAGGAATATCCGGTAAATCAGGTTTTATCCAGTGGAAGTTCCCTCAAAAATTATGTTGTAGGAATTAAAAAAGAAATTGATAGTTGTGTTTGGGTATTACTTAATGCCTACCCGGAGTTCGATCAAAACGGTCATATCACACAAGTTGTAGTTACGTTTATTGATATTAGCAAGCGCAAAAAAGTCGAGCTGGAAATCCAAAAAACTCGCAATTTCTTACAAGCACTGTTGGATCATCTACCGATTGCAATTTTTGTTAAGGACGCAGAGCCTAAACGATTTGGCAGATTTCAGTTTTGGAATAAAACCAGCGAACTGTTATTTGGCATCTCAGCCGAACAAGCGATCGGCAAAAGTGGCTATGATTTTTTTCCAATAGAACAGGCTATCTTTTTTGACCAAAAGGATAGAGAAGCTTTTGAAAAAGGTAAGACTGAGGATATTCCTGAAGAACTCATTGAAAGTCATAGTCTGGGCAAACGTTGGCTGCATACTGTGAAGATTCCCATTTACGACGAACAGCATCAGTCCCAGTACCTAATTTGTTTTTCAGAAGATATCACCGATCGCAAACACGCAGAAGCAGAGCTTAGAGAAATGAGTGAGGTGATGAAAAATGCGCTGTCGGGGATTTCCAAAATAGACACTCAAGGACGTTACCTCTATGTCAATAAAGCATATTCTGACGTGACAGGCTATCAGCCAGAAGAAATGATCGGGATGTCCTGGGAAAAAACCGTATATCCCGATGAGTTGGAAAAACTGGTTGCAGCCTATTGGCTGATGGTGCAAGAGGGCAGAGTTGAACTGGAAACCAAAGGGGTTCGTAAAGACGGTTCTGTTTTTTATAAGCAATTGGTGATGATTTCAACTTACGATGAACAGGAGCAATTTTTGGGGCATTACTGCTTCATGAAAGATATTAGCGATCGCAAAAAAGCCGAACTTGCACTAGAACAGGAACTCCTGCGGAGTAAAGCCTTCTTCAAAACTTCCATGGACGGTGTTGTTGTCATGGATTGGGTCGGAAAAGTTGTCGAAGCTAGTCCCAGTTTTGCTCAAATGCTGGGCTACACGCTAGAACAAACCATGAATCTGAGTGTGTTTGATTGGGATGCTGAATGGACGAAGGAAGAACTACAAATTATGCTCCAGAGAGAGGAGGTTATTCCGCTGTTTGAGACGCGACATCGCCGCAAGGACGGTTCTGTATATGACGTGGAAATTAGCTGGAACCGGGTGGAATTACAAGATGAGATGATGAACTTCTGTATCTGCCGGGATATTAGCGATCGCAAACGCAACGAAGCGGAACGCCAACAAGCAGAACAGGCACTGCGAGAGAGTGAAACTCGCTTCCAAGCCTTCATGAATCACAGCCCAGCCCCTGCCTGGATTACCGATGAAAATGGTGTAATGCTCTATGCCAGCCAGACTTATCTCAATACCTTTAAGTTACCCACTGACGATGTGATTGGAAAATCCATTTTTGAACTTTACCCCGCCGCCTTCGCCCAACAATATCTAGACAATATCCAAACGGTTGCTCAAACCAATGAGCTAATTGAAACGATTGAGATTGCGCCCCGTCGAGATGGAACCCTGGGTGAGTTTCTGGTTTACAAATTTCTCATCCCCGACTTACCTGGGCAAATGCTAGTAGGTGGTGTGGCGATCGATGTGACACGACAACATCAAGCTGAAACCGCCTTACAACTGAGTGAGGAACGCTTGAAACTGGCACTAGAAGCCTCTGGAGATGGACTGTGGGATTGGGACATTGAAACTGGAAAAGTTTACCTGAATTCCTACTACCAGGAGATGCTGGGCTACAAGCCCAGTGAGTTGGTGATGGATGTGAACGTCTGGGAACAGATGATTCATCCTGATGATACATTGTGGGTTTTTGAGGCTCTCAATAGTAACTTGCAAGATAGCTCTCTCAAATATGCCTTTGACTATCGTGTGCGTTGCAAGTCAGGTGAGTGGAAGTGGATCGCTAACTACGGGAAAGTCGTTGCCTACGATGAACATGGTAAGCCTTTACGGATGATTGGAACGCACAAAGACATCAGCGATCGCAAACAAAAAGAACTGGCCCTGCAGCACGCAATGGAAGCCGCAGAAGCAGCGAACTTGGCAAAAAGTACCTTCCTAGCCAATATGAGCCACGAATTACGCACTCCCCTCAACGTGATTCTAGGATTTGCTCAGGTAATGACCCATGACTCCTCCCTAACTCCCAACCAAAAAGAAGACCTGCAAACAATTCGTCGCAGTGGCGATCACCTCTTGAGTTTGATTAACGATGTGCTGGATCTCTCGAAAATTGAATCGGGACACTGCACAGTTGAACAAAGCGGATTGGACTTAATTGCGCTGCTGCATTCCCTCCGAAATATGTTGGCGGAACGAGCAAGTTCTAAAGGACTTGACCTTTGTTTCGAGATTGCGCCAGAAGTTCCCCAATTTATGCTTGTCGATGCTCAAAAACTGCGCCAGGTTTTGCTCAATCTGCTGAGTAATGCCATCAAATTTACCGATCGGGGAAGCATTACTTTGCAAGTCAGCATTGAGGCGGACGGTACAGGGGCATTAAGCACAACTCGGCCGATTCTCCAGTTTGTAGTCGCTGACACAGGTTTAGGGATTGCATCGGTCGAAATCGATACCATCTTCGATGCGTTTGTGCAAGCCCAAGCTGGGAAGCGATCGACCGGCGGTACTGGGCTAGGTCTAACCATTAGCCGCAAATTGTTGGAACTCATGGGCGGAGAAATTTCTGTCAGCAGCACTCTGGGAGAGGGGAGTAGCTTCACCTTTACCCTTCCCGTCAGCCCCATCAGTGGAGTTAATGTTACACCCGAAGAGAATAATCGCCTCGTGATTGGGCTGGCTCCCAGTCAAGGGGATCATCGCATTTTGGTGGTTGACGATCAAGCAGAAAATCGCTTGCTAATGGTCAGATTACTGACACAATTAGGATTAGAGGTAAAAGAAGCTACCAACGGACAGCAAGCTGTGCAGATTTGGCAACAATGGCAACCCGACCTAACCTGGATGGACATTCGGATGCCCGTGTTAGATGGATACGAGGCTACGAAGCAAATTCGGGCAATCGAAGACGGACAGAACAGTATCATTATTGCACTTACGGCCCAGGCTTCCCAGAGCGATCGCGCCCTCGCCTTAGCTGCTGGCTGCAACGACTACATCAGCAAGCCCTTCCGGGAACAGACCCTATTTCTTAAGATGGCGGAATACCTAGGTTTAGAGTATGTATATGAGGAAGAGGAAACTGAAATAGGGGAACGGGGAACAGATTGTTTTCCTTCTTACTTCTGTTCTGTTGCCTCTTCCGTTTCAGATTCTCTCGATCCAACGCTTCTGGCGACATTACCAAAAGAATGGGTGGTTGAGTTGGAAGATGCTGCTTTATGTGGGGATGATGTTGCGATCGTTGAACTGGTAGCTCAACTTTCATCAGACTTCGCTCAATTCGGTACTCATCTGACGGAACTCGCCAACCAGTATCAATTTGAGAAAATCCTTAATCTAATTCAAGGTAATTTCCCAAGTGTAATTCCTCCATTGGATTTATAAACTGTTGTGTAGTTAAACGTTTGCTTAGGACTACGGAATTAGGAATCTGCCCAGAACAATTAAATTTAATTGTTGGCAAAGTCTGCCCAAAAACTCCTTATTTTTTATTGATAATTGCTCTATAAAATGCCTCATAAAATACCCAAAAATTCCCCAATTAATCCTTTCGATTTAACAAATCTAGAGGAATGCAGTGAAGAATCAGTTTATGCTCCCGGTCATATTCAGCCCCACGGAATAGTTTTATTGCTGCAAGAAAAAAGCCTCAATATTTTACAAGTAAGTGACAATGTAGAAGTGTTTTTTGGCATTTCTGTCGCCGAATTACTAGGTCAGCCATTGCCATGGTTATTTGGTCACGAGCAAGTACAAGAAATTGTTAGGTATCTCAATCAAGAAAAGCACAAAATTAATAATAGTTTTGAGCTGAAAATACCTCTAAAAGACGGTCAAATTCAAACATTTAGAAGCACACTGCATCAGCAACCAGATGAGTTAATTCTGGAACTAGAACCCCAATTGACTATTGAAAATAATCATTCAATGGATTTTTATCAGCGTCTGCAAACAGTTATCCTCAACTTTCGCAGTGCGTTCGGTCTTTCTGATTTAGCTCAAACCATTGCTAGAGAAGTAAAAGCCATGACCGGATTCGATCGCGTGATGATTTATCGCTTTGAAGCCGATGACCATGGGGTGGTGATTGCTGAAGAGAAAGAAAGCTATCTAGAAAGCTACCTGGGATTGCATTACCCGGCGATCGATATTCCCGTACCCGCCCGCAAATTGTTTTACAGCAATTGGGTGCGCCAAATTCCCAATATCAATTACACCCCTGCCCCCCTAATTCCCACCAACCATCCCCTAACCAATACACCCCAGGATCTCAGTGCTTGTGTGTTAAGGGGAGTATCTCCCTACCACATTGAATATTTGCAGAATATGGGAGTGGCTGGGACACTGACGATTTCGTTAATTGACGATCGGCGCCTCTGGGGATTAATTGCCTGTCACCATTACAGTCCGCGATTGGTAGATTACGAAACTCGCAAAAGCTGTGAATTTTTAGGACAATTTGCCTCGATCGAACTGGTGCATCAGCAAGAGCGAGAATTGAACGTTTACCGATCGCAGGCTAAAACTATTCAGGATAAACTTCAGCAGGCATTCCGGCGAGAGTCTAATTTTATCGAACAGGTATTGACCGAAAATGCTTCTCAATTGCTAGATTTAGTTCATGCTCAGGGAGCTGCAATTCTGCTCGATGGTCGTCTGACATTGGTGGGTCAAACACCATCTGAAGCTGAGGTTGACGAACTCGTGCAGTGGTTGCTCCAACACAACAAAGAACGAGTGTTTGCAACAGCTTCTTTGTCTCAGTTGTATCCCCAAGCCAAGCAATTCAAAGAGCGAGCTAGCGGTGTTTTAGCAATCTCAATCTTCCTCTGCTACGCCAAACAAAAGTCATACCATATCCTTTGGTTCCGACCGGAACAAATTCAAACCATAAACTGGGCAGGTAATCCACAGGATGCTGTGTCGATCGACGAAATTGGAAAAATGCACCTGTGTCCCCGCAAATCCTTTGAACTGTGGCAAGAGACAGTGCGGGAAATGTCTTATCCGTGGCAGATTGCAGAGTTAGAAGCTGCAGCCGAAATGAGACATATCCTCATGCTGGCGGTGTTAGAATTTTCGCAAGCTGCCCTAGAACACGCTGCTGAAAGGGCAGCTATAGCCAACCGTGCCAAAACCCAGTTCCTGGCCAACATGAGCCACGAGCTCAGAACCCCACTCAACGCCATTCTGGGATTTACCCAGCTTATGAACCGCAGCCCTTATATCCCAGAAGAATTTCAAGAGCATTTAGGGATCATTACCCGTAGTGGAGAACACCTGCTGACATTGATCGACGATGTTTTGCAAATGTCTAGGATTGAAGCAGGGCAATTGGTACTGAGTAAAAGCTGTTTTAATCTGCATCGACTGCTAGGTTCTATTAACGAGATGTTCACCATCAAAGCGCCTGAGAAAGGGTTACATCTGAGCAGCGAGTGGGATGCTACTGTCCCGCGTTATGTCTGTGGCGATCAAGCAAAACTTCGCCAAATCTTGATTAATCTGCTGGGGAACGCGCTCAAATTTACAACAACAGGAACCATAGCCCTGCGCGGACGAGCTTTTTCATCAGATGATATGCCATCCAGTACAAATTGCGATCGCGCCACTAATCCACCGGATATTAAACCCACTATTACCCTGTGTCTCGAAGTTGAGGATACCGGACCTGGCATTTCTGCCTCAGATTTAGAATCAATTTTTGACGCTTTCATGCAAACCAATCGCGGTCGCAACGATCGAGGAACAGGTTTAGGACTGTCTATCAGTCGTGAGTTTGCGCGTCTGATGGGAGGCGATATCACCGTGCAAAGCACCCTCAATCGAGGCTCGACTTTTACCTGCCAAGTCGTTTTGGAACTACCAGAGTCCGTTGATTTAGAGGAACCTGAAATTAGCGCTCGGGTTATCAGGATCGAACCTGGGCAACCTATCTACCGAATTTTAGTAGTAGAAGACGTTCCAGAAAATCGGCAACTGCTGGTGACACTGCTGGAGTCAGTTGGGTTTGATGTGTGTGCGGTGGAAAATGGGGCAGAGGCGATCGCTCGTTGGCAGGCCTGGCACCCTGACCTGATTTTGATGGACATTCAAATGCCTGTCATGGATGGTTATGAAGCCACGAGACAGATTCGAGCACAAGACTCATTAGTCATTAGTCATGGGTCATCAGCAGATAACTCAGGGCAAACGTCACAGGACAACAGACAAATTACACGCATCATTGCCCTCACTGCCTATGCTTTTGAAGACGATCGTATCGCCAGCCTGCAAATCGGTTGCGATGACTACATTGCCAAGCCGTTTACTGAAGACACACTTTTCGACAAAATAGCTCATCACTTGGGTGTGCGCTACTGCTACGCCGAAAAAGTTCCGCGAGATTTATCAGCTTCGCCACCAAAGATATTTATTCCCGACTTGAAAACCATGCCCACTCAGTGGATTGCAGAAGTTCATGAAGCAGCATTAGATCTTAGTGATAATAAGCTTTATGAACTTATCGCTCAAATTCCCAAGGAGAAACGAGATTTCATCGCGGCGATGACATCTCTGGTCGATAACTTTCAGCTTGAAGCGATCGCAACTCTCACCCAGATTTAGGAATAAGAACATGACAGATCTATTCAAACTTGTGGCCCAAACGAATATTCTCATCGTGGATGATACCCCAGACAATCTGCGCTTGTTAGCCAAAATTCTAGAGTCACAGGGCTATATTGTGCGTAAAGCCCTCAACGGGAGAATGGCACTCCAAGGTGTTCATCGCGACCCACCGAGTCTGATTTTACTTGACATCAATATGCCAGAGATGAATGGGTACGAAGTCTGCCAAAAGTTAAAAGCATCGGAAGCGAGTGATCAGATACCGGTTATTTTTATCAGTGCGCTCGAACGACTGGAAAACAAGGTACGAGCCTTTGAACTGGGTGGCGTAGACTATATTACCAAACCCTTTCAAGAGCAGGAAGTGCTGATGCGAGTAAAAAATCAATTACTCATCCAGCAGCAACGCCAACAACTGCTGGAACAAAATCAACGTTTAGAACACGAAATCCAAGAACGTCTGAGGGCAGAAGCCGAAGTAAGGCAGCTATCCGTAACCGATGAATTAACTGGATTATATAACCGACGAGGCTTCTTTTTACTAGCCGATCAACAACTAAAAATTGCTCGACGCACGCAAACATCCTATTTTATTTTGTTCGCTGACCTAGATGGTTTGAAAAAGATTAACGACACTTTAGGACACGAAATGGGAGACAGAGTAATCGTTGACGCCGCTCAAATATTGAAGCAAACCTTTCGTGAGGCGGATATTGTGGCTCGACTGGGCGGAGATGAATTTGCTTTATTTATTCCTAACTTTTCGGGTGATTCATCTATTAATTTCCAGGCTCGGCTGCAAGAAAATATAGATCGCTTTAATCAACACTCCGAGCGAGCTTATATATCAATAAGTCTTGGTGTGGAGTTTGGGGATTTAAATAATGAAGTTTTATTAGAACAATTGCTAGCAAAGGCTGACAAACTAATGTACGAGCATAAACGCACCAAACGCTGTTTAAATCCTCAACCGTTCTTTTGAGAACAGCTATATCGGAGCGCCATAAGCATTATTTATTAAACGTGAGTTCAACCGAGAAAGAGTAAACTGAAAACAAGATAGGGAAACAGCTTGAAGACTTTACCCCGTCAGCCGGAAAACACGATGCAGTACATATCACCACACCTAAACCTGAGAGGGTAGCAACCCCGTTAAAAGCTCTGGCTGTATTAGGTTAAGGGTGTGATAAAAAGATGTCGTCGGTATTTCCCATAATCCGGAGCTAAAATCAACTGACTGAGGCTGTATAAGTGGAGAATTGGCCTACAGTGGCATTCTTTTTTTAAACTGGTATTATTTGCCCAAATCGATTTTATCTATTTTCCCAATCGCGCTAAAATGATGCCTAACTGAACTGCAATTACTCCTAGTATGGCACTGCCTGCCCAGTAAAAAGCGGCGATGCTGTAAGCTCGATCGCGCCACAAGACATTCGTCTCTAAACCGTAAGTTGAAAAAGTAGTATAAGCACCCAAAAAGCCCGTTGCTACCATTAAGCGCACTTCCGACGGAATAGTCGGCACTCGTTCAAAAGCGAGGGTAATAAAAAATCCCATAGCTAAGCAACCAGTGATGTTAATAAAAAAAGTTCCGTAGGGAAAAGCCGTACCGAAACGATTGGCAAACCACAAGGTGATATAATACCGGCTCAAAGCGCCGGCAACGGCACCTAAACTAATTGCGATCGGATGGCGCAAATTCGGGTCTTGCAGCATACAGCTATTAAATATTTGCTACTTGATATAGAGATGGATTTTAGATTCAGCGGACTTATGTAAAGTATTGTAGGATTAAATTGGCGATCGCTCTAGCTGTTCGCAATTAAAATTAAGAGAGAGTATTTATGCAAATTGTGCTGGCTACCTTAGACGATGGTTTAGTTAGAGCGTGGGAAAGCACTTGCGGCAGTATGGAAAATGTAAAGATACATCACGGTTCAATATTTGATGTGAAATGCGATGCTATTGTTAGTCCGGGGAATAGTTTTGGTTTCATGGACGACGGCTTAGAGCTAGAAATTTCGGAATATTTTGGAGGGCAGGTTCTTGAACGCTTGCAAAAACTCATTCAGGCTCGACATCACGGCGAACTCTTAGTAGGAATGGCAGAAATTGTAGACACAGATCATGCTGAAATTCCCTATTTAATAGCTGCACCAATTATGCGCGTTCCCACAGTTTTAAGAGAAACTGTAAATGTTTATCTAGCAACCCGCGCTATTTTGACTCTCGTAAAATTTGGCTCAGTCCCAGATGGAACGCCAGTCAAACATATCATTGGAACTATCGCTATTCCCGGCATGGGTACGGGAATGGGCAAAGTGCCGCCAGATATCTGCGCCAATCAAATGAAAGTTGCGCTCGAAGATATCCTTTTATCTCAGTACGAATTTCCTCAATCTTTACTGCACGCTCAACGATGTCACCACTTGTTATATACGGACGAAAGCGAAGATTTGCAGTTGGAAAATTGAAAGTATTAAATTTGCCAGTTTTATTGTGTTGAGAAACCAAGTTTATTTGTGTGTGTTTTTTTAGGTATAGAGACTTATCACAAATTAAAGTGCGCTAAACCGTACCTGCAACTTGGCGGTATCCTACACACGAGAGCAACTTTGGTAGATATAATGTAATAGAACTGAGGTCATTCCAACTAGGTAAGCGCGGATACAAAAGTTGATAAAGCTGGAACAAAAATTGCCTAGTTCTTATTAAATGCCAGAATTCCTTCTGGCGCTACACGTACAAAGTCTGTATAAAAGACCACAATTCCTTCTGGCGCTACACCTACAAAGTCTGCATCCAGGGACTGTGAGATTTTTTGAAAATGTTTACTACCACAGGAGAAGATTGAGATGACAGATCCAAAAGTAACCGAGGAACCCGTTTTAGAGGCAACTCTCGAAACGACGGAGCTCGTCAAAAAAGAGATGCCCGACGCGACTGATGAAGCGATCGCAGAAACTGCGGCGCTGTTTGAAGCAATTAAAAAACGCGCCACCGCCGAAGTGCAAGCAGCGGGCGAACTCACCCGCGAAGCTTATTTAAAAGCTGTGAATAAGGCCTCCGGGGCGATCGAAGAAAATAAGGATCTCGCCCACGAGAGATTCACAGAAGCAGTCAAGCTGATTAAAAAAGAAACTGAGAAAAATTGGCTGGTGGTAGATGCGATTAAAACGCGGGCGCAAGCGCAGGTGCAAGATGCCGGCGAAGTCAGTCGCGAAGCTTATTTGAAAGCAGTGCGACAAGCGCGAGAAGCGGTGGAACAAAATAAATTGATCGAACGCGATCGCATCGAACAAGCTGTTGACCACATTCACACGGAAGCTGAAAAGAATTGGCACCTTATTGTGAAGCAAATTGAGTCGATCGGCACTCGCTTGACGGATGCAGCTAAGTCTGCATGGAATTCGCTGACGGCGTTTTTTGACAAGTCTCACAGCGATCACCCAGATTCCTAGAAGGGCCAGCCGGGGGTTTGGAACTCCCAGCGGCTTGTTAGGGGTAGTTAGCTTTGGAATTAATTCCAAAGCTAATGCCGATCGTGCGTGCATTTGCATTCAGCAGAAGTTTCAGGCATACTGCATAATTAAAAAGCTTTATTTTTAGTCCACAACCCCCAATTATGAGAAGTTACTACTGCGGCGAACTGCGAAGCGAACACATCGGAGAGACTGTCACCCTTTACGGCTGGGTGGATCGCCGCCGCGATCATGGCGGGGTGATTTTTCTCGATGTGCGCGATCGATCGGGTATCGTGCAAATTGTCAGCGATCCTGAACGCACCCCCGATTCCTATCACGGGGCTGAGGCTTTACGCAGCGAATACGTGCTTAAAATTACTGGGCGAGTCACCGGCCGCCCCGCCGATTCCCTCAACCCGAAATTGCCTACGGGTGAGGTGGAAATTTATGCTGACGAAATTGAGTTGTTGAATGCGGTTCGCAAACAGTTACCGTTTCAGGTGGCGACGGCGGAAAATGAAAGTGTGCGGGAAGATTTGCGGCTGAAATATCGCTATTTGGACTTGCGGCGCGATCGTATGAGTCGCAATTTGCAGCTTCGCCACCAAGTTGTGAAAGCTATGCGCCGCCACCTGGAAGATGTGGGAGGTTTTATTGAAGTTGAAACACCGATTTTAACGCGATCGACTCCTGAAGGTGCGAGAGATTATTTAGTGCCCAGCCGCGTCAATTTGGGCGAGTGGTACGCTTTGCCGCAGTCGCCGCAGTTGTTCAAACAATTGTTAATGGTTTCGGGTTTGGACAGATATTATCAAATTGCGCGCTGTTTCCGCGATGAAGATTTGCGCGCCGACAGACAGCCGGAATTCACACAATTAGACATGGAAATGAGTTTCATGTCTTTAGAAGAAGTTATCGAATTAAACGAAGGTTTAGTCTCCCAGATTTTCCAAAGTGTCAAAGGCATAGAATTGCCTCGTCCTTTTCCGCGATTGACTTACGCGGAAGCGATGGATCGCTATGGTAGCGACAAACCAGACACTCGCTTCGGTATGGAATTAGTCGATGTTTCCGATTTGATGAAAGATTCGGGATTTAAGGTATTTTCCGGGGCGGTTGCTGCGGGCGGAATTGTGAAAGTTTTGCCGATTCCGGGCGGGAATGATGCGATTTCTAACGTGCGGATTAAACCGGGTGGCGATTTGTTTAGGGAAGCCAGCGAAGCGGGTGCGAAGGGATTGGCTTACATTCGCGTGCGGGATAACGGCGAAATTGATACGATCGGCGCTATTAAGGATAATTTGACGGAAGCGCAAAAACAGGAATTGCTCGATCGCACGGGCGCGCAACCAGGTCATTTGTTGTTATTCGCAGCAGCCGACGCGACAACTGTCAATAAGACTTTGGATAGATTGCGTTTGTTTGTCGGTAACGAATTGGGATTGATTGACAAAGACAAGATGAATCTGCTGTGGGTGACAGATTTCCCCATGTTTGAATGGAACGCTGACGAGAAGCGTTTGGAAGCATTGCATCACCCGTTTACTGCGCCACATCCCGACGATATTAACGATTTGAAAACTGCGAGAGCTCAAGCTTACGATTTGGTGTTAAACGGTACAGAAATCGGTGGGGGTTCTCTGCGGATTTATCAACGGGAAGTGCAGGAAAAGGTGTTTGAGGCGATCGGCTTATCGACTGAGGAAGCTTACAATAAGTTTGGCTTTTTGTTGGATGCGTTTGAGTATGGAACTCCGCCCCACGGAGGCATTGCTTACGGTTTGGATCGGTTGGTGATGCTGTTGGCTGGCGAGGAATCTATTCGCGATGTGATTGCGTTTCCGAAGACGCAGCAGGCGGGTTGTTTGCTGACGAATGCGCCGGCTGGGGTGGATGAGAAGCAGTTGAAGGAGTTGCAAGTGCGATCGACTTATACGCCGAAGTCATAAGGCGATCGGGACTTAGGCAAAGCCGATGTGTCATGCTGAGAGAAGGGAAGCATCTCAGTTGAAATGCCTAAGTCATAATTATGAAACACCTTGACAATTTAACCATTCATCGGTTCCGAGGCCTGCGAGATTTAACCTTGCAGGACTTGGGTCAAATCAACCTATTGGTTGGTGCGAATAACTCAGGGAAAACCAGCGTTTTAGAGGCGATATCAACACATTGTTCAAATGCCGTGCTGACTGTTGATACAGTCACACCTTTTTCCTATGGGATCGAAGAATTGCAAGTTGAATTGCTCTCAGAAGCAACTTTTCAGCGTTTTAAGTCGGAAGTGATTAACTTACTGCAAGGGATAGATTCAGGAATTATTGATTTAGCAATTCTGTCGCATAGGGGCAAGCGTCCCACTCTTTATATCGCTCATAAACAATTGGGAATTTTGCCGTTAAGTGCTGTTGGTGATGGTGTGCGTCGTCTGTTGTTCATTGCTTTAACGCTGAGCAAAGTTCGATGTGGAGTTTTACTAATTGACGAGATAGAAAAAGCTATTCATACTGATTCACTTTGCAGTTCCTTTACTTGGATTGTGCAGTGGTGTCAGCGATTGGATGTGCAGCTATTTGCAACTACCCACAGTTTAGAAACAGTTGATGCGATGTTGGATGCTAGCGATACGGAGACAGACTTAGTTCTTTATCGTTTGGAAAAGTGGGAGTTGCAAACAAAAGTAATCAGACTTGAACGGGAAATACTGCAAAGAGTGCGGAAGGATTTGGGTCAGGAGGTGCGCGTGTGAACCGCACAGGACTGACTGGAAACCGGGTTTTTTACGAAAAGACTTGCTTTTAGTCCTTTATTCTGGTTTAAAAACACGGTTTCTGAGCTTATGGGTGCGCTCGCACATCCGAACACGTGCGTTAAGTGCTACATTATTTACAAATCTTTTTTGTAAAAGCAAAAGGCTGCTCCAATGGAACCATCCATCCTTACCCGGCGACTGAAAGACTTGGAAGACAATATTAAAAAAGATTTTGCTTTACTAAAAGACTACGAAGATGCCTTACGTGATGAAGATGATCCACGTCGCAAGGGTAAATACAATCGAGCAATTGAGCAATTAAGGGAATCAGCGAATCGCTATCAGCAGGAATACGATCAACTGCATCAGCAGATAACTGGTGAACCAACTGTACAAATGCAGAGCGTAGCTATCCAGTTACAACAGATGAACAACGGATTAGACCGATTATCTGCTGGGCAGAAAGCTATTTATGCAAACATTAACAACCTGCGACAAGGATTACTAGCCCATTATGAGGCTGGTGAAAAAATATTATTTCTGCAATCACAAATCAGTTGAATGAATCTCAAGTGACTACCATTTCTGCTTTGTTAGATGCAATAGAAGCTAACCAAGTGTCAGATGCAGAAATGCAGAAAATTTTACCGAGTATCCAGGAGGGTTTAATTATATTACAACAACGCGGCGTTACTCTACCTGTTAGTCAGGAAGAGATCGTCGGAGTGATTAATGGACCTCAAATGGATTTTAAGCATAGATTAAAGGTTGCGGTGCCTCTTATTCCTTTTATCTTGGACTATGAAGGTGAATTAGAACTAGGTACAGGAATAAATCTCAAAGAAGGTTTAAAACAATTTATGGCGCGGCTTATAGGAGGGTAAATTGTGGAGCCGCACCATCAACGTGAACAAGACTTGAAGGAACACATTGAGAAAGATTTAGAATTACAAAAAAAACTAGAAGACGATTTGCGCCTTGCCAACGACTCCAAGGAGCAAGCAAAGCTAGAAAGACAAATTGAAGAACTCATCATAAAGCGATCTACTCATCAAAAAGAATTAAATACAATTAGCTTGCAAAAACGAGAAGCACTTGCCCGTGAGATGCCATTTGTCTCATTTGATGAGCTAGAGATCGTAACTAGATTTATCCTGGGTATGCCACCTGCTTCTCAGGAAATAAACTTCAATATTACAGGCATAACACAGAAAATAGCGAAAAATACTCTGACTCACGATGTTCATTTTCTACTAACAATGGGTATGGTTAAAGTCAAAGAAGTTCGTAGTTTTATTGAAGTCACTTCCCTTTTACGTCCTGACTTTTCCCAAAAACTAAAGGATGGGTTTGTAACGGAATATCAAAGATTACTGAAAGCAAACATTAGAGGAGATGCTTTATTTGAGTCTTTGCACAAGTTCTCCTGTGGTAATAGCTTAGAGTCGAAGAAGGCAGCAGCAGGGTTGGCAGTATTATCCTATCTTTTTGAGAGGTGCGAGGTTTTTGAAAGATGACTTTTTCTACAGATACCACTTCAACTTCTAACTTTTCTATTATTTTGCCCACGAAGCACATCTCAACCCGTTATTCTCTATTAGGTGTAGGTGCTACAATATTAGAACACTTGCA
Organism: Microcoleus sp. Pol17C6; assembly: GCF_036701145.1. NCBI lineage: Bacteria > Bacillati > Cyanobacteriota > Cyanophyceae > Oscillatoriales > Microcoleaceae > Microcoleus > Microcoleus sp. Pol17C6. Next base: position 517 of record NZ_JAUBQH010000070.1, on the reverse strand, counting down.
ATATCCACGTACAGTTTCGTCACTTTGGAGTGCTGTTTCGACAATACCGGAAGTCGCAACCTTTGAACGGTTTGTTTTGACTCTGGATATCCTATACGCTATTGGAGCAATTGAAATGGATGCAGGACTACTTCGTAGGAGTCGTCGATGATTCGTGCTATTCGTTGTAATCATACTTCATTTAAAACTGTCGAGTTTAGGCCCGGCTTTAATGTAATATTGGCCGATCGTACAGAAGAGTCTGGGAGCAAAGACTCTCGTAATGGTTTAGGTAAATCAACTCTAATTGAAATAATTCACTTTTGCTTAGGCTCTACATTACAAAAAGCTAAAGGACTGGATTCTATAAATTTACGAGGTTGGGCATTTAGCCTAGAGTTGACACTTTCTAATCAAGTTATTACAGTCTGGGGGGGTGACGACCCGCCCCAAACTCATAGTTAGTAAGGATTGAGCCAACTTGTGGTAAAAAAAGATAGGCAGCAGAGTTGTTACACGCTTGCCTATCCAAAAAAAT
>NZ_JAUBQH010000069.1:0-30589 GCF_036701145.1 Microcoleus sp. Pol17C6 | reverse complement strand
GCAGCACTCCCTGAACTCTCTCAAAGTAGCAGTCCTACAACCTAGATGGCAACTTCGTTTGAGGTGCGCTTACCCTGTTAATCATAAATTTCTCAACCTCTCCCCGTCTCCCCATCTCCCCATCTCCCGTCTCCGTCGCTCGATCGCCCTAAATCGAAATAATTCTTTACAATAACAAAGTAACAATCCAATTAACTTTGACAAAATCCCTTGAAAATGCCTGTAAACCAACTTTCTCTAACCACAGCCTCCACGCAAACACCGACACTCGACTTTGACATAGCCATCGTCGGAGGCGGCATAGTCGGGGCCACCTTAGCCAGCGCCTTAAAAGATTCTGGCTTAAAAATAGCAATAATTGAAACCCAACTCCCCGCCGCCGCCGCAGCCAAAAAACAAGCCTATGCAATCACCCTGCTATCAGGAATGATCTTAGAAGGTATCGGCGTGTGGCAGCAAATCTTGCCGCAAATCACCACCTTCGAGCAAATTAGCCTCTGCGACGGCGACTATCCAGGCGTCGTCGAATTCCACCGCCCGGATTTGGGAAATACTGGCAAATTGCCCGTACCAAAAGCAGCTTTAGGTTACGTTGGCGAGCACGGAGTCATGCTGTCAGCTTTGCAAGAATCTTTGGCAAAAAACCCGAATTTTAGTTGGGTTTGTCCGGCGGAAGTAGTCGAGGTAAAATATTTAACCGATTGCGCCGAAATAGAAGTCAAACAAAACGGCGAAACTCGGACAATTCGCACCAAATTATTAGTCGCCGCCGACGGTTCGCGATCGCGCATCCGCACCGAAGCCAATATCAGCACTCGCGGCTGGAAATACTGGCAATCCTGCGTTGCTATCACTATTAAAGCAGAAAAACCGCACAATGATATCGCTTTTGAGCGCTTTTGGCCGAGCGGCCCGATGGGAGTCTTACCATTACCGGGGAACCGCTGTCAAGTAGTTTGGACAGCACCCCACGCGGAAGCTAAAGCTTTGCAACAAATGGATGAAACAGAGTTTTTGACTTTGTTGGAACAGCGCACGGGCGGGCTTTTAGGGCGTTTGGAATTGGAAAGCGATCGCTTTTTGTTTCCGGTGCAGTTAATGCAGAGCGATCGCTACGTTTTGCCCAGATTAGCACTAATTGGCGACGCGGCCCACTGCTGCCATCCCGTCGGCGGCCAGGGATTAAATATGGGCATTCGAGACGCTGGGGCGATCGCCCAAATCTTGCAGCAAGCGCACCAAAAAGGCGAAGATATCGGCGATTTACGAGTATTAAAACGGTATCACAACTGGCGGAAAAAAGAGAATTTAATCGTGTTAGGATTTACCGATTTTCTAGACAGATTATTTTCCAATACTTGGCTGCCAATTGTGGCATTTCGCCGCTTTGGATTGTGGTGTTTGCGGACAATTCCCCCAGTGAGGTTTTTAGCCTTGCGGCTGATGACAGGCTTGATGGGGCGGCCGCCAGAATTAGCGCAAAATTAGAATAAACCGGGTTTTTTCCTATGTTGCTTGTACTCTAGCGGTGTTGCCACATCCGCCAGGGGTTTCAACCCCTGGCTAATAGCGAAAGTCGGTTGAAACCGACTGAAAATCTGAGATAAAAATGAAAAACTCTTTAGTCCTCTTTAAGAGGACTTTTGCTATGAGACAGGGGTTTCAACCCCTGGCGGACTATCGGGCTAACCGAGGTTTCTCGCCACTCGCACCATCAAATAAACCGGGTTTTTTCCTCAATCTTTGCAATGTTACGAAGTTGGTCGCAAAAACGCGGTACAATGATCGACTCAGCTTGAACCCAGCCCTGACGGCAATAGAAAAACCATGCAGCCCGAACAAGAACAAGAAATTCTCAACCTGCGCGATCGCCAATTAACGCCCAAACAAATTGCCCGAAAGTTAGGATTGAAAGCATCCGAAGTCACTACCTTTCTTCAATCTCATGCAGAACAAACAGCCCTCGCTAGCGCCGAAAAAGGAGAGTTATTGCCCGTTGCTCAATGTCTCGTGGATGTAAATTTTGCGAAGGTATTGTTGGGGAATGAAACCTCTGAAACGAGCGGTTTGGGTTTAGTGGTGGTTACCCGTTCCAAGGGATACAATCGTTTTGTTACAGCCTCTTATTTGATCGACTACTGGTGTTTGGGAGTTAAGGATACCATTCCGCCACGTAACTTCAACGATAGCCAATATAAAAATTTCGTTCAGCTTTGTTACTCGCAGTTTATGCAAGAGTACCAGGAGATTAGTTTAGAGCAAGCACAAGCCCTGGTTTGGGGTGCGATCGCTTATGCCAAAATATTAGGTTTTGAACCGCATCGCGATTTCGAGCAGTCGAAGGCTCATTTAGGAGAATCAACCAGCGAAATTGGCTTGAAATTCGGTCGCAATGGAAAACCTTGTTATATTGAAGGGCCTCACGATAATACAAGGAAAATTATCAATACGCTTAAAAACTCTGTGGGAGAGGGTAATTTCGATTACTTGTTCGGGATGGGGTAGAAATTGATACGGGGGAGCGTCAACCGCCAAACCACCAATCATGGTAAAATAAACATCGGTGTTACGGACAACTCCCCACAATGGAAGAAACCCGCGCCAAAGCTTATCGGCAATTGATTGAGACACTCCTGAATTGCCCCAAAGGTGAAGAACCGCAGATATTACAGGCTAACTTAGAATTGGTAGATTCGGGGTTGCTGCAAGCTTGCGAGGTAGTAGCAGAAAACCTGGCAGAGGAAGGTCAGAAAAATCACGCGCTGCGACCTGTTAGATTGAAATAGCCAATTTTAGATAGCGACGCACCTCATTTACCTAAAAAAGGCTATAATAGCAATCGTTCCAGCGATTAAGAACCTCCCGAATATCTTGGCGGTTGCTATCGCTAAAAAGTGCTGTATGTTGAAACTTACAGAGCCCAAGCTTGTAACGACATATAGCCCGCTAAAACAATCAACAACCCGGTAAATAGAAATCTGACTAATTTATCTGACAATTTTGGCAACAGCCTAGCACCAAAATTTGCGCCAAATAACGATCCCAAACCCAGCATTAATCCTGGTACTATCAATACATTACTAGAATCGGCGATTACATAACGACTGACCGCCCATAATGAAATTAATACAATAGCTCCGTAGCTGGTTTGTACAGATTCTTTAATGGGCATTTTAAGAAACAGAACTTGCAGGGGAACCATCACAATCCCTCCACCTACTCCAAACAAACCCGATAAAACTCCAGCTATCAGTCCAATGCCTTGAGTTTTTAAAATTAGCGCTGTTGAATTTACCGACGATTCAGAAAAATCAAGTTTTGCTGCTTTTTTCTCTTGTTTTTGAAGGTGCTTTTTCAAGTTGATCAGCCAGATTGCAGTTATCTGGAGAGCAGCAAAACTCAATAACAGCCATTTACTAGGTAAAGCATTAGCAATGGCAACTCCTATTTCAGTTGTTAGCATTGCCGGGAATGTTAATAAGGAAACCGTTTCAATTTTAAGTGAGTTCATTTTCCAATTCTGGATTGTTCCAGAAAGTGCGCCAAGGCTAATTGCAACTAAGCTCGTTGCAACAGACTGAATAGGTGACGCGCCAATTGCTGCAAGGGCTGGAACATAAAGTAAGCCGCCTCCAATACCAAGGAGAGCAGAAATAATTCCAACAATTATGCCAATCGGCAACAAATGTAACACACCTAAAATACTGCTAACACTTACTTGTGTCATGGTAAAAATTATGAAGAAAGAGGGTAGTGGGCATCTCAATTCGCGCTTCATTACAGGAGTTTTGACACGAAGGCTGGAAACCAGATTCTGTCGAGGCAAATTCTGGAAACTTAGCTTAAAATGAGCGAACCGTCAGAATGAGTGCTGTGGCTGCTGTTGCATCGCAAGAATTTGGCGAGCTTGCTCAGGTGTTGCGATGGGATGCCCTAATTTTTCGCAAATACCTCTTAAATTCGCCACTAATTCTGCATTTGATTTCGCTTTTTGCCCTTTACGGACATAGGTTTCGTCCTCAAATCCTGTGCGAATATGCCCCCCAAGTAGAATAGCTTGTTCTGCTATAAAATAGTTATATCGACTGCCAACACCCAATGCTGTCCAGTGACATTGTTCTGGCAATTGCTTAACCATGTACTCCAGATTTTGAGATGTCGCTCCAATCCCTGAATAACTTCCTAAAATTAGGAGGAAATGAAGCGGCTCTCTTAAGATACCTTTTTCCAGCAATTCTAAGGCTACTCGGATATCTCCCAGATCGTAAATATCGCATCTAGGGCTCAGCCCTAAACTGTAAATACGCTCAATCTGCTCTCTTACATCATGTGGCGGGTTTAGGATGATTGTTTTTTCATCAATATTCCGTGTTGACAGGTTGAGCGCACACATCTCTGGCTTGAGTTCAGGCTTATTGCCCCACATTGCAGAAGATATTTTCACCAGATTACCCCGTTCAACTTTTTCTGGTACTTGTGCTAACCTGTCTGTCCCACGTGGGGTGATTTCGATTAGCGGAGTAGGAACAATTTGTTTTAGCTTAGAAATAGCTTCATAATATCGCTCTGGATCGAGAGATTCTTCGCCATTATCGCCACGAACATGGAGGTGTATAATCGCAGCTCCATGTTCAACTGCTTCTTGAGCAGATTTTGCTTGTTCTTCTGGCGTTAACGGAACAGGAGCTATTTCCCTAGTAGTGCGATGACCAGTGATGGCACAGGTGATAATTACGGGTTGCTTAGCCATATTATTTAAATAACGATAGCCCATCTGGACTCCGCAACGGTACTGCGACTATACCATTAGGTTAGTGGCACGGCGAATAAATAGTGGGGATTTCGATCGCCCTTCCCAAACTGATAATTATTCTACTGCGGGAAGAAGTTCGATCGCACTTCCTGGTAAGAACCCTCGATCGACAAAACCACTTAATATAAAACAACTGCCGACACTCGGTACTGGCTGTTCATTCTTTGACAACATCCATCAACTCTTCAATCAAAACATCGAGCGTGCGAGCTATTTTTTGAATAGATGTGATATCAACCGTTGCTAGTCCTTCCGATCGAGCATAGTGCCTGACAGTGCTGTACGGAACGAACCTCCGATCGATCGGCAACATCCTTTAGCGTCCATCCTTTTTCGTCAGCCAACTCTCGGATTCGGAACCTAACTAACCCCATTTTACTTGACAAACGATAAGTATCTATCTTTTTAATTTAAACACAATAGTCGATCGACAGCTAAAGAATGCTTAGTTCTATCGAGTTTTCGAGAATCCCATCTAAAACTTGATCGACTTTCTAAAAAAACCACTCAATATAAAACAACTGCCGACAGCAAAAACTGTCAACAGTTGTTTTATATATTCAATGCGGATGGCGAGACTCGAACTCGCAAGGACATAATGCCACACGCACCTCAAGCGTGCGCGTATACCAATTCCGCCACATCCGCTCTTTCTGGCAATCTCCGGGATTTTTGCGTTACGAGTTAAAGATTCACAGGTTGAGGTTCCTGACATTTAACTTGTGACTTGCCCTTTTGCACCGCCGATTTACAATCATAGCACCACTACCAGCAAAATGTAAAATAAATTTTTGTGAACAATTTCTGGAAAACGATTATCCAGAACATACCGAAAGGCATTATTGTACAGAATATTGAGTGAATTAAGCAGCGAAGATGGGGTTCTCGAAAATTTTAATCGCTAATCGGGGAGAAATAGCTCTCCGCATATTGCGGACCTGCGAGGAAATGGGGATTGCCACGGTCGCCGTTCACTCCACCGTAGATAAACACGCCTTGCACGTCCAGTTGGCAGACGAAGCCGTTTGCATCGGCCCCCCCACCAGCAGCAAAAGCTATTTAAACATCCCCAACATCATCGCGGCCGCCCTGACGCGCAACGCCGCAGCCATTCACCCCGGTTACGGCTTCCTGGCGGAAAACGCCCGATTTGCCGAAATCTGCGCCGACCATCAAATTACCTTCATCGGGCCGTCTCCGGCAGCAATGCGGGCGATGGGCGACAAATCCACCGCCAAAGAAACCATGCAGCGGGTGAAAGTCCCCACTGTTCCCGGTAGCGAGGGATTGCTGGCGGACGATCGCGAAGCTTTGTCGATCGCCCGCGACATCGGCTATCCTGTGATGATCAAAGCCACAGCCGGCGGTGGAGGCCGCGGCATGAGGCTAGTTAGAGAAGCATCCGAACTCCCCAAACTATTCTCAGCAGCCCAAGGCGAAGCCGATGCAGCCTTCGGCAACCCCGGACTTTACCTCGAAAAATTCATCGAAAAACCCCGGCACATCGAAATCCAAATCCTCGCCGACAACTACGGTAACGTCATCCACCTCGGCGAGAGAGATTGTTCGATTCAGCGCCGACATCAGAAACTCCTCGAAGAAGCCCCCAGCCCAGCCCTCAGCCAGAAACTGCGAGATCAAATGGGTCACGCCGCCATTGCCGCCGCCAAATCCATCAACTATACGGGTGCGGGTACTGTCGAATTTTTGCTTGACAAATCAGGCAAGTTCTACTTCATGGAAATGAACACTCGCATCCAAGTAGAACATCCCGTCACCGAGATGATTACAGGCCTCGACTTGATAGCCGAACAAATTCGCATCGCCCAAGGAGAAAAACTGCAAATCAAACAAAACCAAGTAATTCTCAACGGCCACGCCATCGAGTGCCGCATCAATGCTGAAGATCCCGATCGCAATTTCCGACCCCACCCCGGCATAATCAGCGGTTATTTGCCTCCCGGTGGCCCCGGCGTGCGGATGGACTCTCACGTTTACACCGATTACGAAATACCCGCTTACTACGATTCTTTAATCGGTAAAGTAATTGTATGGGGGCGCGATCGACCGACAGCCATCCGCAGGATGAAACGGGCCTTGCGGGAATGCGCCATCACCGGCGTTCCTACCACCCTTAGCTTCCACCAAAAAATTCTCGATTCCCCCGAGTTTCTCAGCGGCGAAGTTTACACCAATTTTGTCGAACAGTTCTTGAACAATAGTCAGTAGTCAGTAGTCAGTTGGCAGTTGGTGGCAACTAATCCATGCCCGATGCCCGATGCCCGATGCCCGATGCCCGATGCCCGATGCCCGCCAACTGACTCTTACATCATCATTGTCAGGATTCCTTGCTGACCGAGAATCATTTCTCGCAACAAGCTACAGATACCCACCCAAATAATCGGCGTAATGTCCACCCCGCCGATCGGCGGTACAATCTTTCTAGTTACGGCTAAAAAAGGTTCCGTCGGCCAAGCAATCAGACTCAACGGCAACTTGCTCAGGTTCACCTCGGGATACCAAGTCAGGACGATCCGAAAAATAAACAGCAAAGTCATCACGACTAGGACAGAGCCCAGAATCCAACTTGCAACGGTAATACCAGTCATGGGTCTTATCTCGAAATTTTAAGTTTTGTTAAGTCTGCCATTCATAATTTTAACCGTTTGACAGGTGCGATCGAAAGTATAAAATTAATAAAAATCAAATTGTTGTAACAAAGGCTTTGAATCTATGACTCCTTCTCTCGCGAACTTTTTGTACAGCCTGCTGGTGGGCGTGACAGTGGTAGTGATTCCAGCAACGATCGCCCTGATCTTCATCAGCCAAAAAGACAAAATCAAGCGCACCTAAAAAGTCAGCGGGTTTCTAAGTCCGGCGCTGTAAGTCAATTGTGGGCTACAAGTCGGGCATTTCCCCGATTCGAGAAACCTCGGCTGCCAGCAACTGTCAAGGCAAAACCTTCAGTTGACTGCCAAGCTGAGGTTTTTTCCCGTTAAACTCATTATTATACTCACTTCCCAAGCTGAAACCCTGACCGGACGCTGCCCCAGAAAGCACAGTCGGGCTGACAGACTTAATGATAGATGTAAAATCTAACTCGCTAACATAGGAAAGACATAGGAGATAGGCTAATGGTCAATTTAGGATTGAACTGGAGCAGCCTGTTAGGGATCATCCTAGCAGTAGCAGGGGCAGGACTGTATTTTCTGCGATCGTGGCGTCCCAAACTAGCCCGAGACCACGATATTTTTTTTGCAGCAGTCGGCCTGCTGTGCGGCGGTATTCTGTTATTTCAAGGATGGCGGCTTGACCCAATTCTGGCATTCGGTCAATTTCTGCTCACCGGTTCCGCCATATTTTTTGCAGCAGAAAGCATTAAATTGCGAGGAGCGACCACAGCCCAAGCCAAAACTCGCGCCCAATACATAGATGAAGACCGACCGGTCAGCAACGCCTACGGTTACGACGGCTACGATGCCGACATGGAACAGCTAGAACCAGAGGAAGACTATCCGCAGCGTCCCCGGATTAGAGGCAGCCAAGACTACCGTTCGTCCCGGGAAGCCTACGACGACGAACCCCGCCGCCGCCCCTCGAATCGCAACGGCAGCGTTAACACCTCCAGGCCTGAGTCGCCGGATCGATCGTCGTCTCGCAAACGTCCCTCTCGCCCAGAAGCCCCGCCTGCCCAAGAGTCTGACAACTGGGACGTTTCAGACAACCCCGAAGAAAGACCGACCCGCAGCCGCAGCAGTCGCCCCCCGGCTTCGGAAAACCGCAGTTCCGATACGCCGCCGAGAACCAAAAAACCCCGTCCTACGGAATCATCCAGGTCTCGCCCCAGCAACCGCGACGTGGAAGCACCGCCGTCAGATTACGTGGAGTATCGACCTGTAGAATACCCGGAAGACCAACCGGATAATTCCCCCAGTTTCGACAAATAGGCAAACACTAAGTAGATGGGTGAAACTAAACTTTTCTCGTGCCCGCAGGCAAAAAAATAAGTTGCGTTTATTGATGCCCATCTACTTATTCTCAGATATGAAAGTGATTAAAAAGACTCTAAATTTCGAGGGTGAAACCCCAAACCAACGGAGATATACACAAATAATATCAAATCCGTTAGCATCGGAATAGTAAATTCGAGTCAACAGTCAACAGTCAACATCATTGCGGTGTAACCGGAAATGATATAAAAGCTAATTTTTTTTTAAATTATTTTGACATACCGAATTTGTGGAACTAATCGACAGCATAATAATCTAAATATAAAATCCCCAATCTTAAATCAGCAAGATGCCATTACTCGAAATAGGAGATCCGGCTCCCTGGTTTTCCATTCCTTCTACAAATAACCCCTTATTTCATTTCCCGACTGTTGGCGGCCGGCGAGTCGTCCTGTTTTTCTTTGCCAGCGCAGCTTTTGAACAAATCCAAGTTATCCTCAAAAGCTTTCAAGAGCTCTCAGAAGAATTCCGAAGCTTGCAAGTACCGAGGTTCGGAGTCAGCGTTGACCCAGCAGACAAAGAACTAAACAGACCAACAACAATTGCTCCGTCATTCATCTTTTTCTGGGACTTAGATAAAAAAGTCAGTCAGCAGTACGCTGTTTTCCGAGATGTCGAAGAAAATGGAGTTGCCGGAGTTCACTATGCACCACAAACTTTTGTTCTCAACGAAAACCTTCAGGTAATTAATATTTTGCCCATGGGCGAACCGCACCAACACGCCCAACAAGTATTAGATTTTCTCAAAACTTTGCCCCCCATTGAGGAAGCCCGAGCGGCCACTCGCCACGCCCCGGTGTTGGTAATTCCTAACGTTTTGGACAAAGCATCTTGCCGCAGTTTAATAGATATGTACAAAAGTCACGGTGGCAGTCCTTCCGGCTTTATGAGACAAATAGGCGGGAAAACAGTTGGCCTGCACGACGACACTTTTAAGAAGCGCCGAGATTTCTTTATTCAAGACGAGGATTTCCAGCGACAATTGAATGCGATTATTCTGCGCCGGGTGCGGCCGGAAGTAGAGAAAGCTTTTCAGTTTACAATTACCAGGTTTGAACGGTATTTGATAGGTTGTTACGATGCTGACAGCGGCGGTTATTTTCGGCCGCACCGCGACAACACTAGCAAAGCTACGTTGCACCGTAGGTTTGCTATGACGCTAAACTTGAATGTGGGAGAGTACACGGGGGGATTTTTACGGTTTCCAGAGTACGCGCCGCACGGTTATAAAGGCGATTCTGGCACGGCGATTATTTTTTCGTGTTCTTTGCTGCATGAAGCCACTGCCGTGATTAGTGGTCAGCGCTTTGCTTTGCTGTCTTTTTTCTACGGCAATGAGGACGCTGCGCTACGAGAAGCTAATTTTAAGTATTTAGCCGCTGATTCAGATTCCCGAATGGGAGAACCGGCGTGAGGCAGGTCACTACCGTGGTGCAAGTCCTAAAATAATTAGAGAAGGTAGTTAGCGGTTAGCCACAAAACCTAATTCCTAGCTACCGATCGCTAAATACTAAATCGATCGCCATGAATTTCAAACTTCTAAGTTTAGCAGTATCGGGAATTTTAACGGTTGGGGTTGCAACCAGCGCTACTGCGGTTGTTACGACATCCCCTGTGCGGCAATCAACAGATTTAACGGAATTTAACTCGGTGCATTCCCAGGGCGCGATCGCCCAAAATGTCGAAGAACAAACCAATATTCGAGTCTACGAAAAGGCCAGTCCGGCGGTTGTTACAGTCGATACAGATAAATCTAACGGCAGTGGCACAATTATCAGCCCCGACGGCATGGTGTTAACCAACGCCCACGTTGTGTCCGCCGGCGGTACCGTCAATATCATTTTGTCAGACGGCAGAAAACTGGTCGCCGATGTCATCGGATTCGGTGAAGAAGGTCTAGACTTAGCCGTGGTGAAGATTCGCGGTCAAAACAATTTGCCCACCATTCCTTTAGCCCGTCCCGGTTCGGTGAAAGTCGGGCAACAAGCATTTGCGATCGGCAATCCATTCGGTCAATTTCAAGGTACTTTTACAGTCGGAATCGTCAGCCGCATCGACCAGCAGCGGGGCTTAATTCAAACCGACGCCGCCATCAATCCCGGCAATTCAGGAGGCCCTCTTCTCAACAGTTCAGGAGAATTAATCGGCGTCAATACTTCTATTTTTACTCGCGGTCGGGGCGGTGGCAGTATCGGTATCGGTTTTGCAATTTCAGCAGACAAAGTACCAGCTTTCCTGACAGCCGTGCGAGAAGGGCGAGCCCCCCGCGTGGCTCAAGCTCGATCGCCCTTTGGTGGCAACAAATCACCTCAAAAAGTTGCGTTAAACGGGCCCGCCGTTAGCGGCCTCCTCACCGACAAGTCTAGCGTTCTGCCCACCGACAACAGCTTTTTTGACCTCTACTCCTTTGAGGGAAAAGCGGGCCAGCAAATCACAATAGAAATGAAAAGTCAAGAAATTGACCCTTATTTAATTTTGCTCGGGCCCAACCAGCGCGAAATCGCGCAAGACGATGACGGGGCAGGCAGTAAAGACGCCAGAATTACAGTCAGGCTGCCAGCAGACGGGACTTACACGTTAGTGGCAAATTCATACCAAGCTAAGCAGTCAGGGGCTTATACGTTACAACTGAAAGCGAGTGCTCCTACCGCGCCTTCTCGGGCGATTTTGCAAGAAGAAGGCGCTTTAGTCGCAGGCGGCCCAGTATTGCCGTCTGACAACAGTCTGTATCGCGAGTATACTTTTGAAGGTCGATCGGGTCAGTCTGTAGCCATTTCCCTCGAAAGTACAGATTTCGATCCCTATGTCGCTATCTTTGACCCTAACGGCCGATTAGTGGCAGAAAATGACGATGAGAGCGATTCGACTAAAAATGCGTTTCTGACCGTTACTTTGCCCGCTACGGGTCGCTATCGCGTAATTGTCAATGCTTACGATGCTTCTGGCAGGGGCCGTTACACTCTAACTGTCCGGTGAAAATTGGGAAAAAGGTAATTGGTAATCGGGAATTGGTAATTAGTCGAATTATTCTGCTTCCTGCTTCCTGCTTACGTGCATCCATTAAATCCGTTACAGAATCCGTTGCCGAACTTGCTTCCTACATCCGTTAAATTCGTTACAGAATCCGTTGCCGAACTTCCTTCCTACATCCGTTAAATCCGTTACAGAATCCGTTGCCGAACTTCCTTCTTCGTTGCAAACCGAGGTAATTCATGCGTCAAGTTAGATTTTGGGCGATCGCGCCAATTGCTCTGGTAGCTACTTTTTCTGGCAAGCCGGCTCTGTCCTTGTCACTTTCAAATTCAGGTGTTGCTAACAGCAGTTCCACCCTGATTTCCGCAGAATTTCCTCAAAATTTAACTGATGCGAAGCCTGCTGAAAAGGGTGTTTTAGCTCAAGCAAGTCCCAACCCGTCGCCATCACCACAAAGTTCGCCAACTCAGAGCCCCACTGTAGAACCTCCACCGAGTCCTGATGCGGGTTCATCTAAAGTCATTTTAGAGCAAAACGGAGAACTCAGCCCTGCTAAGTCTTCTGTACTGCCCTCGGACAGCAGTTTGTACGACGAGTATACCTTTGAAGGCACTCAGGGTCAAAAAGTGATTATTACCGTAGAAAGTAGCGAATTTGATACTTATCTCGCTATTTTTAACTCCCAGGGCGAGCTACTTGGAGAAAATGATGATGCAACGCAGCAAAATTCCAATTCAGAGCTTACTGTTACCTTGTCTGCCAACGGTCGCTATCGCGTCATTGTCAATGCTTACGATCCGCCTCCAAAAGGTAGAGGCAAGTACAGTTTGACCGTCCGTGAAACAACTCGAAATTAGTTTGAACGAAACTTCGGAGTCAGGGCACGGCATTGCCGTGTCCCTATAATTTAAGGACGATCGCACTACAAGTAACTGCGATCGACCGAATTACTTCTACAACACCCTGTTTTCGATACCGATGCAGTAAATTCATGTGTTTGTCTGCACCTATAAATGTCATAATCTTGTACTTCTAATTTTCGGAAGTCTAAAGTTTTGGCATTTAATTTCTGCGTTCCCAATCACAGATAAACTCTGGCTTGAGAGGGCAAGTTTTGGGAGCGATCGGATTTCCGCTGAGGAAGAGATCGGTCAGGTTAGTTAACGATTGCAAGGCTTTGATGTCGCTGATTTGATTGTTGTAGAGGTAGAGCTGAGTCAGGTTAGTTAACGATTGCAAGGCTTTGATGTCGCTGATTTGATTGTTGTGGAGGTAGAGTCCAGTCAGATTAGTCAAGGATTCTAGCGGTTTGATGTTGTTGATTTGATTTTTGCTGAGGTTGAGCGCAGTCAGGTTAGTCAGGGATTCTAGCGGTTTGATGTCATTGATTTGATTGTCGTAGAGGTAGAGCGCAGTCAGGTTAGTCAAGGATTGTAATGGTTTGATGTCGTTGATTTGATTACCGTAGAGGTCGAGTTCAGTCAGATTAGTCAAGGATTGCAATGGTTTGATTTCGCTGATTTGATTGTCGCTGAGATAGAGATGAGTCAGTTTAGTCAACGATTCTAGCGGTTTGATGTCGCTGATTTTATTGCCGTAGAGGTCGAGTTCAGTCAGATTAGTCAAGGATTGCAATGGTTTGAGGTCGCTGATTTGATTGTCGCTGAGATAGAGATGAGTTAGTTTAGTCAAGGGTTCTAGCGGTTTGATGTCGCTGATTTTATTGTTGTTGAGGTTTAGCTCGGTCAGGTTAATCAAGGATTGCAATAGTTTGATGTCGCTGATTTTATTGTTGTTGAGGTTTAGCTCGGTCAGGTTAATCAAGGATTGCAATGGTTTGATGTCGCTGATTTGATTTTTATCGAGGGCAAGTTTCGTGAGACTGAAAAGTTCTCGCTCTGCCGCATCGCACTCAGTAGTCCCTGCTTTCTTCAACAGCACCTCGACAGTATGTTTAGCTTCAGGAATCAAAGAAGCCCGCTGGCGACACCAATCAGCAAATGTTCGTCCACTGTTTCCCGGTTGCGGTTCGGAGAGTAAGGCGGAAGATCCATTTCCGCATGATGCTAGGACGATCGCACTACCAGTAAGCGCGATCGACTTTGGTACATTCATGTGTTATCTGAAACTAGAAAAGTCATAATTTTGCATTTTTTATTTGATAAACTGTATTTTAAATAACTCTTAAAAGTAGAAGGGAAGTTGAAAGAGCTATAAATTTTCAACTTCCCTTCTTGATTTAGATTAATTTAACGAAAACCCAGCCAGGTAAAAAAATCCTGGCGGGTGAAGAATTCTAGCAGCAAAAGTCCCACGAATCCCACCATCGCAAATCTGCCGTTGATTTGTTCTGCATAGGCATTCCACCCAAAGGCTGGTTCTGGTTTTGGGGTATTTGGGGTTGTCGGTTTTGGGGAGGGAGGAGTTTTAGCAGTCATTTAAAAGTTTTGAGTTTTGAGTTTTGAGTAATGACTTTTGGGAAGCTTTGCGATCGCACAACTTGTAATTTACCAGGAAAATGACAGCCGATCACTAATCTGCTGACTTTTCTAAACTTTGAACCGATTCGATCAGATTTCGCACGGTTTCAGTACCTTCTGAAGGTTCAAAGAACAGTGGGAACTTGCCGCGAGCGATCATTCTCAAACCCAAGGGGCCCAGACTCAGCAAACCTTTAACGTCGCGGAAGTAGTTTCCTACTACTTCGATGCCAAATTTGCGCTCGTCTATCCAGCCGCCTTCTTTGACGAGATCGATTAAAACTTTGCGGTGGCGGATTGATCGACTTGCTTGGTCGTCTTTGCGATCGAGAATCTCTTGTTTAATCTTACCAATTTGATCCATCGGCGCGACTTCCATCGGGCAAACCGAGTTGCAGTAATAACAGCGGGTGCATCCCCAGACGCCTGCGGTGCCTTCGTTGTATTTTTCGATCCGATTTTCGGTTTCGCTGTCGCGCGAGTCGGCGATCGTGCGGTAAGCTTTGGCGAGGGCGTGGGGGCCGACAAATTCCTGGTTGACTTCGCGGGCGTTGCACTCCGAATAGCAAGCGCCGCAGAGGATGCAGTTGCCAGTTTGGTCGAGTTTCGATCGCTCTTCTGGAGTTTGCAGAAATTCGCGTTCTGGAATTGCTCGCGAGGCTGTGCTCACATAGGGTTCAACTGCTTCTAGGTTGTCCCAAAAACTGGTCATGTCAACAACCAAATCTTTAATTACCGGCATATTTCCCATTGGGGCGACGGTGATTTCTGGGATGAAATCGGCCGGCTTTTCTGCTGAGCTGGAATCCGCTATTTTTTGCAGTCTTGCGAGTTCGCTGGCGACATTTTCTTTGCAAGCTAATGCCGCTCGACCGTTAATTCGCATAGAACAACTGCCGCAAATTGTATTGCGACAATTTTTGCGAAAAGCTAAAGTGCCGTCGTGTTCCCACTTAATACTGTTGAGGCAGTCGAGGATAGTATTGCTCTCTTCAACGTCTAGGGTGTAAGTGTGAACCCGGGGAGCCTCGTTTTGATTTTGGCGGACTACGTTAAAGCGGACTTTCATATTTTGAGTGAGGAATTTAGTTTCTATTTTAAGCTGAATTTTCGGGTTCTGTAAAAAGCTCTTATTTTTTTAAACCACTATCTAAAGTAAGAGATTTAAGCAGTTTTATTATTGTTTAATAAGAGGCAATAAGTCCAAAGTCATAAATTCTAAATTATAACTTTTTTTAGCGGATTTTTTGAGATGTTAAGTGGAGAGAACAGTAATTGATCGCTGCAGTTTGCGAGTCGGAGGTGCCTGATGTCCAGCTTGTTTGTATTAACTTTCATGTTTTCAACGCCGGCTTTTTGTCTGGGTCTGCTAAATCCTCAATGGGTGGGACAGGGAAATCGCAAGCGATCGGCTGCCTTGTACGGCGGAGTGATGGCAGTTTCGTTCCTTTTGCTTGGAGTTACAGCACCTAAGCCGCCGCAACCAGTTTCCTCGGGGCTGCTGGCCTCAACTGAATGGCCAGAATTTAGGGTAAGCGCACCTTTGCGCTGAACGTAGCTGGGTATGCATCTCACTTTTCTGCCAGCATCACGAGAAATTTTACCAGGACTTACGCCCGGTTGGGGCGAGAAACGTAGTTTTTTAATAAAAATACTTGGTTCTACTCATTTACTGCAATTAAAAACCCCGGTTTATAGGCGTCGGAGTGCGCTCGCGAACTGTAGAAAAAAATCGTGGGTTTAGTAAGGAAAAATACACTCACCAACCGAGTTTTACCAGCGTCCGGTGTCTAGGGTTATATTTACGAAGTAAATCCTACGGATTTGTGAGTTGCCTGCTGATAAATAAGGAAGTTAACTTCTCAGGACTTACGCACATAAATTAAAGAAATCGGGTTGTTTAAACAAATATCCTTCGTGCTTCACCTCGGATTTTGGGAAAAGAAACCCGGTTTCTGCGTCCTGGATTACTTCTCTTTTTTACTGTTAAAAGTTGCGATGTTTAATTTTTTCGTCTTAAGCTTTCTATTGTCGATACCTGCCTTCTTTCTGGGTATTGTTAATCCGAAATGGGTGGGCGCACCAACCCGCAAGCGATCGATCGCGATGTACGGCGGGTTGATGGCGGCTTCGTTTGTACTTGTTGGCGTCACCGCACCCCCTCCGTCTCAGGAAGTTTCAGTGGCGCTTCCGGCCCCAACCGCTCCGCTAGTATCCTCTCCAACCGCTAAGCCGTCACCGCTTTCGGCAGCGCCGACACTGAAGCCGGAGACTGTGAAAACGCCGACACCAACACCGAAACCTGCCATTTCTGCGGAGGTATCTCCACTTGCCAAACCAAGGCCCGATCGCAAATTGCCATCTTCAGTCAAATCTGTTGAGCGAAGCGCAGAGATTGCTCTTGATGCACAGCAGCCAAAGGAAGATACCAAGAAAGTTATTTACGAGTCTTCTAAACCGAATCCCCAGCAATGATAGAATTTTGGTGGCTGGGGAAATGCGCTGAATACTAGAGCGCGGGCATCTAGCCGCCCAGCATTTCAATACTTCACAGTCAGCGGCAAAGACTTTACGCCCAAATCGGCAATCGACGCGAGCCGATCGCACAAACGCCGCCATCCTTCCCAATTTTTCAGCACCACACAGCCGGCGCTACCTGGATAGTTAGCGTCAAAGTGCAAACCCAGCTCAGCTCGAACGCCCTTATCAGAAACCACCGGGTCGGGCGTGATGTGGAAAAAATCGCCCTCTACGCCGCGAGTTTCGAGATAGTACGGCTCGGTTGGAATTTCATATTCGCCTGCGGGAATGGGGCCCTTGCCTCTTATCCACTGGTCACCAGGGCGTTGGTAATCGGCACAGCCTGAAGTAGCTACATAGTCGATCACTTGCCCGTCCGGATAAATTAATTGCAAATTTCCATAAATCAGCTCTGATGATTGAGCTAAGTTCATTGTAAAAATTAGTTTGTGCATTTTATTTTATGTTTAATTTGGTCGATTAGATTTTGAATTTCTGCGAGTGTTTTCCGTCCTGACAGTAAATCGCGCAAAGTCGCAATAGTCATCCCCTGTATGTATCCGTACTCTTTGCACAAATCTTCTAAGCAATCCACCAACTGAGATTTACTAGGGTTGACGGCTTCTAAAAGTTTTTTAGCTTTGTCTATAGTCATTTGACTGTGACTTTGGGGGGGAAACTAGCAAGCCGCCTAATAGTGTCAGAATTGGCGCTAAAAATGGGATAAGCGCGGTAGCGTTTTCTTTTTGAAATACCAAAACTGTCCCCGCGCCAACTAGCATGATGACGGATACATTTAGCGAAGCAATCGTGAATCGATACGAGTATTTATCCATTTAAAAACCCGTGTCATTATTGTCGTACTGTTGCAACAAATCCTCCTGCACGTCTTGAATATCTTCTCTGGTGTGATATCCGTGATTGGTTTTCAAGAATTTTTGCAGGGCGCGCAATTCACCGCGCAAACTGATAAACAAGCTGCGAAGAAGCGTGATTTTGCGCTGAATATTTGCTAATCGTATTAAGACGGCCCGCGTCACGTTCCACAACACAACTAGACTAACTAGAGATGTCAAAAGCGTTCCGACAAACGAAGCATTTTCTATTAAATTTTTCACTGAGAATGCAAGTCAAGTAACAGGTTAATTTTGTTTTCGCTACGCAAAACACTGCTATGTACTGAGCCAATGGCATTTGTTATAGTATCGGCTTCTGGCCCCCAATATTCCCAGATAGTAATATTGGCTTGATTAAACCAGTAAGGAAAAGAAAAATTGAGGGTGTACGTAGTTGTGAGCTTAGGGAAAATAAATAATTGAGTACGTTTCAACCACAGTTTACGACTACTAACAGATTCGGCTCCTTGAGAAGGTCCAACCCCTAATCTAATTTTTTGATTGAGAAATCCACCAAATCGCCAATTCTGATCAGGCTCGGGATTTGTTACATAAACAGCAAGGATGTGCTTCTCAAATTGATAAGGCGGTACATAATCAGGTATTGGGTTGCCGCTAAAAGATTGCGAATCGCTTTGAATCCAGTTTTGAGCGTTGTCCAGCTCGACTAACAAGCTCATAGATTTAAATTAGAAACAACCCACGAAGCGCGCTGCATATGAAATATAGGATCGATACCTACAGAGTCGAGAATGTCCATATAGGTATCAACTTCTATTTCATTACTTAAAAGTTTGCAAGACGATTTATTAACCAATAATGCCGCATCTTGCTCTGTTTCCGTTGCATCGCTGTTAGGTAAAATGCACAGCAGATCTTCTATTTCTTCTGGCATAAATATCATCGACTCTTCCATGCCAGGCAACCATAAAGATTTAGAGTCAAGATTAGACATTATTAATTAACCTACGTATCCTTGAGGTTTAAACGAAATTCGAGCTGTAGGTTGAGTCAAGTTCAATGCGGTACGAATACCATCTTGTACAGCTTTTTCCGAATCTGCGCCTGTTGTTTGACCAAAAGCACAACTTACTGTATCACTTTCTACAAGTGTGTAAGGTTTACCCGTAGTGCGGCTAACAGTGTCTTTAGTTTGAGCTTTTGGTTGAGTGCAAAGAACGCGAGCTAATTCTATTTTTCGAGCTCTTTTAATAACAACGTTGGCAGTAACAGGCTTGTCTACTAACGCAGCTCCGGCGTTAACAACAGCAGTGCGAACGTTAGTAACTAAAGTGTTGTTGTTTTCTTCCTTATCAGGTTTCGGTGCTGCCGTTGGTACAGCCAGTAATCTAGCTTCCCAAAAGAAATTGCCGGTTTCGCCGAACGATTTAATATATCCCCACGTCCAACCAACGTTTATTTTGAGTCCAAGACGTGCCGCTGCATATGCCGCTTTTTTTGCTACGGCGTCAAGTTTCCGCCAAGCCTCAAGCTTAGCCTTGGCTGCCATTAATTCCTCTGCTCTATTGATATCGGCGTATCTAGTCATAAAAGTTTTTATGTGTAGTTGTACGCTTTTAGTCTGGCTCTTTTTTAAGCGCTTTTTTCTTATATTGAAAATTCAGATATATAGGTCTGTAAGAATTTTGCGCTATAGTGAAAACACCACCGCGTAAGGCTTGTAGGCTATTATGACTGTTGTTACAGTTGGCGTTAATGCCACTATCAAAGGCATTAGTGCAGAAAAACAATTTTGCCAGTTAATTGAATATTTCCAAGAATTAGAACTAGCCAACGGCAACACTACCAGTTATGTTTCTGGTAATTACGACAGCGACACCTTGATATTTACAGGTGATTTTACAATGCCTGTTAAATTCACGGGAATGGGTTTAAGTTTTGTCGGCAAAACAGAAAGTTTTTTATCTGGAACTTTCAATGCTGGGGAAGGAGGAACATTTATTGCAACCAATGCCTTAGATTATTTCTTGCAAGTGCTGGCGCTGATACTGAGCTATCAAAATAACGACGCTAAAAACCCTAACAAAATCAAAAATGTTAGTGCTTCTATTAACGCCAGTAGCGGCACTCTTAACGGTAGTTTCACAATGCCTTTTGCGCGAGTGATTACCGACACGGGCGTAACTCTTACACCGGCCGAATATCTCCTAACTTAAAAAATGCCTGGTTACACTTTTTCTCGAACTTTTGAGCCGCTTAGAAATGACAGCACCATCCAAACAGTATTGGATACCAATGCTTTGGTTTCGCCCATCAAAACTGCGATAGCTGGTTACATCGCGACGTTGGGTTTGCCCGCTGCCGAAACAGCACATTTATCTTGGGAAAACTGCGGGGCCGAAATCTACCTTGAACAGTTGGTGATGACCTATCACCTGCCGAGCTTGGGGATACAGACTCCCGCGCCGGCCCTCAAGCGCAGCAGCACTCTTGCCGATAAGGTTGCCGAAATTTCTTCGCTTAACGGGCAGTATCCCAAATGCCAGTTAATGATTTTTGTGCGCGATTCAGCCTCCGACCCGTGGGTTTGGAAAAATACCGAAGTTATCCAAAATTACGGCAACCGCGCCAACACGCTAGATATAGTGCCGTACCTGAGTCAAGGGACTCTAGACATTTTTGGCAAGACTACCCAAATCGGCATCCAATTTATCAGCGACCCGGTTTACAAAGTCACCTTGCCCGCTGCGGGCGATCGCCTTTCGATTAAGGCAGCCCTGCGGGTTGAAGTTAGCCAGCTTGATTCAAAAAAAAATGATGTGATTGACCAGTTGCGCGATCGCATGGCGATGCTAGAGCTAGCTGTTAACGGCCGGTTAATTGACTTGCCTGCAAACGTATTGTTGGGCAGAAATGCAACGACTGGAACCGTTGAGACAATCGCTCAATCAAAATTTGCAACGCCGGCAATGCTCGATCAAGCAATTACTGATTTAGTTGGCGGCGCGCCTGGGGCGCTTAACACGTTAGTAGAATTAGCTGCAACTTTGAACAACGATGCTAACTTTGCGGCCAACGTAACTAATGTTTTAGCTACTAAAGTCAGCAAAACTGAAGATGAGCAAGTTGACGGAAACAAGATTTTTAATGGATTTACAACTTTGGGAGACACTCCTTTAAAAGTAAAGATAATTAACGCAACATCTCCAAATTCTCAAGGCGGATACGTCCAAATTTCGCACGGTGTATCCTCTCAAAAAATAATAGCAATTCTCGTCATGATCAATTGGACGGGCGACGCGTGGATACCAAACAATTACACTTTCAATCCCGGTCGGCAATTCACGTGGGATATCCCTGATGATTTCACTTTGTCCATTGTTAACGTAGCTAACAATTCGGAAAGTATTATTTCTAAGCCTGCGCGCATATTTATTGCATACACATCGTAATTGGCCGGACAATTGCAAAATGAAAATCTTATTGTCAATTTTGCCTTTTGCACATCCGTTTGGCTTACACATTAATTAAAACAAATAACAATGGGAGCTATTAGAAGCGGGATAACGCAAGCCACTGCATCAGCCGAAGGAACTATTTCGGCAGAGGGCAATATTGGCAAAAATAAAGCCCAAGGTTCCATTGATAGTGAGGGGATTTGGGATTTAGGAATTGATTTTAAAGTAGGGGGATTAGGAATAACAAACGATTACGGCGGTGCAATTACTGTTAGCATCGCCGGTCAAAGCATTACTTGGGGTCGTGAAGGAGGAAAAATTCACTACAGCTTGGGCGGATTTGAGCTAATTGTAGAAGCCCGCGATTGTGTGGTGACTGAAACTAAAAAAATAATGGGGATAGAAGTTGCTTCCCATACTTATCCCGACCCGGGATGCGAACTAGAACCGGAACCAGAACCAGAATTACCAGAGCCGCCACCAGAACTCGGGCCCGATGGTGGAATAAACTTACCCGATACAGAAGAGGTGGGGTGGGTTATTTACAATATGCGCGAAACTTACTATCAATGGGGTCGCATAGATAATCCAACGTACAACAACACAACTATTAGAACAGTTTCCGACATAAAAGAAAAGGACAGGATCGCCACTTCTTTGCCTTTTAAACTGGTTTCTACTAAAAACCCGAATGGTGCCACTAATTACACTTATGAAAGAGATACGGCTATTCACAATAGCGTGACGTATACAACATCGGGAAATTTTGGAAATGCTTCAGTGGTTAATTCGCAAAAGTATCCTCAGTACACATTTATTTGGTGGTTTGTTGCAGGGTTTTTTGGAAAGGTTAAAGATATAAAAAATTTCATTGAACTTAACAAAAAAAATAACGAAACAGAGATTGTTTACGGTTTGGCAAATCGATATACAGGCGCTAAATCTTTTTACTTTTACATCCCTACTGCTTTTATCCCTCTCAACCCTAAACCTAAAACGGTACAACCTTTTCTAAAACCTGGAGTCCCCCCACATATGAATGATTGCTGTGAAGAAATCCTCGACACTCTCGAAGATTTAAAGGATGTGCTGCACGTTGACTTTTTCAAGAAAAAGAAATTTCCGGTTCCTACTTATTTACTAGCGCCGGGATGCGAGCCGGGTAAAACTGTGGACGCCGAAAATTATTATCATCTTTTCCAGAAAATGTTTCAGGCGATTGCTCACAATACAATCGTTAGTCCGCAAATTGATATTCAAGATGCGGATGCCGTCAAAGAAGGTGATCAGAAAATTAACGAGCGATATTTGTCAGCGACTGGATGGGCTGAAGCCGTGACAAAAATGCTTTATGAAATTGTCGATGATGGCAACATTGGCACAAATATGGATATCCGCACGGGGGTTACAGTAACCCAGTTGATGGTGGCTGTTGCTGATTTGTCTTATAAGCTTGACTGCGTGATCGACCTTATTGGGATTCCTACAAAACGGACTAAAGGGGAAGTCGAAACTTCTTACAATCTGGTGTTAGAAGGAGAAAACACTAAAGGCTTTGACCCTAAAAAATCCAATCAGCAACTTGATTTAAATACTGATATCAGTACAGAAAAGTTGTTGTCCGGTCTGTTACGCACTCGAAAGAACCCAATAGTAAAAGAAGAAATACATCCTAAATCTCCGACCTTGTTTGAGATGTTCCAGAAGTTTATGGGTAAGTAAATGGCGATTAATTTAAACAAGCCAAACCAGGCAGCGATGAAAGCATTTATCAAAGCGAAAGTGACAGAGACTGTCGAAAATATGCGAGTCGAACGAGCACTCGACAGAGAGAACATTAATCGTGCTGTCGGGGTTGGCAATTTCAAAAACTTTGAGAAACAGTATAACGCCGAATACGAACAGTGTCGCATTACCAAGGATTCAATTCCCAGTAAGCGCAAGCTCAAAAAAGTTTCGTCTAATTTAAACCTTAAAAAATTGGTGTAATCAATGGCAACACAAACACAGGAACAACCGGGCATTACTTTAAATAACACCAGTTTGGCCGTAAAACTTGGCTTGCCATTAGGTAACTTTTTTTCAGATATTGGCTCAAGCATGAAGGCTTGGCTAGATAAAGGGCTTATCAATCTTAAGAATTTAGCTAAAAACATGATCGAGGGCGCTAAAGAGTTAGGCGCTGCTATTTTGCGCGGTGATTGGAATTTGTTCAAAAGTTGGCTAAAAGAAGATCCGATCGCAGTTGCAGCCGGAGTTGGCGCGGTGATTTTAATCGGTGGCGTCGTTGTTGGTGGCGTAGTGGCGGGTATCAGTGCTATTGCTAGCGCGATCGGAGTTGGCGGGCTTACTCTCGCAGCCGTTGGTAGCTCAGTGCTGGGCGCGGCGGTAAGTTTTGGCTCTCAGATTTACGATTTTGATTTCAATAAAACCGATGCCGCCATACTCGCTGAAATTAATGCAGCTTTTGGCGGTTTGGCGGGTGTTGCGGGAGAAGCGTTAGGGCGATCGCTGGCAGGGTTCATTGTCAACCGCAAGGAAACGCCAAAACTGCGGATAAATATCAGAGCAACTGCGACGATGTTTTTGGAACTTGACGACAACGGCGATAACGAAATTGCAGAGGAAATTTTAGAGGAATTGTCGGGACTCGGTTGGGCGTTTTACCGCTTTGCCAAGCGAGCTCTATTTTCCATGGGCTACATCAACTTCAGGCAGTGGGTCAAGAGAGAACTGAAATCCGGAATTCCATGGGTTGACAAGATGATTGCAAGTTGGGGAGAACAAGGTGGCAAACCTTGGGTTATTCGCCAGCAAGTCGATCAGTTAGTAGAAACAATCCAAGAGGATAATGCCGCGCTGGGTAACTTTTTAGAAGGCACGATCGAAGGTTTTGGAGAAGGATTTTCAGAATTTCTAGTTTTTGAGTACCGCTAATGACAGCCGAGAGAAAAGTCAGAAATAGGCTCAAGCGGGTTAACCCTCCTACTCGCATTGAGGGTCAATCGGAACAAATAATTTCCGAACACAACTACTTTGATGTTTACGACCTGGAATTCACAGAGCCGACAGCAGCAGAAAGCAAGGCCGCTACTGAGAAAGCCGCGCGGGATAGAAAGAAGGTAGGTAAAGAAACGCTTGACACTCTCACGCTGACAATTAGTGGCAATCAATTCGCGATCGCCCTGCAAGCTTCCCTGCTGGATGCCATGCGAGATTTGATTCGGTACGAACTCAAGAAAATCAAGGGCGGCGACTCGGAGGAGGAAAGCGGCAAACAGGGAATTGAGCGAGCCGGACATCCAGAGGTTAAACTTTGGTTTTTCGAGAAGGCTGCTGATGTAACTCCGGGTTACACTCGCTTGAAAGGAGAAATTAGCTTTGACTTGATGAACTTTGTTGATTCTTCAAACCTGGCAAAGAGCGGTATCAGCCAGTTAATCAAAGAATCGGACATCAAGAAGCTTTCAGCCCAAATCAAGACAATTTTTACAGAAAACTTCAAATGGGAGCGCGGTACAAAAATAGTCGTTTACCACGATTGGGGTAGGGGATACGCTTTCAAGATTGCTTGCAAATCTGAAGCTGAAGGGGTGCGAATTGTTAAGGAAGTCTTAAAGATTCAAGGACATGAAATCAAAACAGAATTCTTGAAACTGAATCAACCCATCGGAACTCCGAAGCCTACAATTCCCGCACCGAAAGATGAAGAGGTACTCGGGAAAAAGCGCAAACACAAGCGATACCGCCCAGAATGCACGGTTTACTATTCTTACGCAACGCTGCATCTACCTAGTTACGGGCAAAAAATAGCGCTGGCGTAGAAATACTTATTGCCACTATACCTAAAGGCATAGGTTAGAATGTGAATAAGTTTATTGGTAACTTTAATGATTGATGATAATGCGACTATTACTGATGCTACTGTTACTAACAGCGGTGTGAAACTTCAAACAGAAGTTAACGCAAATACCAAGAATTATTTAAGACATGAAGCGATACGCAAGGGTTTAACGATGGGGCAATTGTTAGATGAAATCATACAAATGTTTTGCCTCGACATACCAAAAAGCACTTCTTAATTGATACGGCAATTTGATAAAAATTAACCTCGATTTAATCGGGTTTTTCGCGGCCCTGGGCTGGAGGGTTTTTTGATACGCGCAATTATTTATTGCAGAGTCAGCACGGACGATCAGAACTGCGATCGGCAAGAGCGAGATTTGAGAGAGTTTGCCGATCGCGCCGGGTACGAAGTTGTAGAAGTTGTGCGGGAGACTGCCAGCGGTGCTCGAACCGATCGCCCGGAACGCAAAAAAATTATGGCCGCTGCCCAGGCGAGGAAAGTTTCGGCGGTGCTGGTGACTGAGGCGAGCCGATGGAGTCGCAGCACGATCGATTTGTTGGGGACGCTGCAAGATTTGAACGGCTGGGGAATTAGCCTTGTCACTCTGTCGGGCATCGGCCTCGATTTGAACACGCCGCAGGGTAAGTTGATGGCGGCTATACTTTCGGCAATTGCTGAATTTGAGCGCGATTTGATTCGCGAGCGGGTAAAGTCGGGCATTGCAGCGGCGCGGGCGAAGGGCCGCAAGTTTGGCAGGCCGCGAGTGTCGGAAAAGGCGATCGCCTTTGTACATCAGTTGCGGTCGGAGGGTAAAAGTTATTCGGAAATTGCCGCCGTCTCTGGAGTCAGTCGCACGAAGGTTGCGGCGCTTTGCCGCCAGAGTTCCGCAGCATAGCCGCAATCTCGGCGGGGGGAATTCCTGCCGCTAATTGCGATCGCACTTCGGCGGCTCTTGATTGAGCTATGGGGGAATCGGTGTTGCCGCCGCGAATATGCACTTGTCTTACCTTCCCCCCGTCCTTGTAAGACAGTCGGTAATACTTTGCCTCGCCCGCCCTCGCCGTACCTCGTGCTTTGTAAGTTGATACCGCCGCGTCGGATTCTATACACTCGTCACCAACCGGGCCGCTTGATTCTCCAACGGCGACCTCTGCCGGGGTTGGAGAATCAACGGCGGGCGGTGGCAAAATTGATTCTCCAACCGCGTCAAAGTCAATCAGTGTATCGCTTTCACAGGGTGGCAAAATTGATTCTCCAACGGCGACCTCTGCGGGGGTTGGAGAATCAACGGCGGGCGGTGGCGGCGCGTCCTCTACCGCTGGCGGTGCGGGTGCGAGTTTAACCTCGTCGGGATAGAGAAAATCCCAATCGCTTGTATGCGGATTCCAGAATTGCAGCGAGCCGTCGATCGGGTGTACCCGATTAACCTTGTAAACTTCCCCTCGCTTCACCCAGGCGGCGATCGCTGGCTTTCTTCGCAGCATCACCCAGTCGCCGGCTTTGTAAAGGCTTCCCACTTCTGCGGCAGCAGTGTCAAACAGTGAGAGTTGAGCGCTAATCATGGCCGCTAACTCCTTCAACTCTGAGCAAACCTTGAAATATGCAATTTAGCTTTTCGTTGAAATAATCGAGTT
The DNA here is from genome assembly GCF_036701145.1 of Microcoleus sp. Pol17C6. Taxonomy (NCBI): domain Bacteria; kingdom Bacillati; phylum Cyanobacteriota; class Cyanophyceae; order Oscillatoriales; family Microcoleaceae; genus Microcoleus; species Microcoleus sp. Pol17C6. The sequence goes on along the minus strand of NZ_JAUBQH010000069.1, from coordinate 3,997 downwards.
CGTAAGGTTGCAGTTCCATCCGCTGCGAGCGGTGGCCGTTGAGTTCTCGGAAGTCTATCCCGCGAGCTAAGTTCTCGCGGCAAACCTTGCAGTATTCCCGCAGCAAGCCTGCAAATTCAGTGTATGCGTGGCAATCGGTAGCGGTAGCCAGTATATAGAATTGATCCGCCGCTGCTTCCATCCGGTCTAGACTTTCTTCTGCTGTTAGTGTCATAGGTTTGGTTGGCTTGGGGAGTCGGCAAGTTCTTCATCTATCAAGTCCCAGCCCTCTTCTAAAAACTCGCGAGCCAGCGGTGAATCTAGCGATTTGCAGAGTTCTTTTGCGGCTGTTTCGGCTGTTTTTGCAACGCGGGGAAGACGCTGAATGGCTTTTAAAGATTGAGCGGCAACGATTAGGCAATATATGTCTTGACCGCTCAAGGTTACTTGTACGGCTTCAATTTTTTGGAGTTCGGCGAGGGCGCGTTGCACGTCGTGACTTTTCACAGTTTCAAAGTGAGGAAGTTTCAGGAGGGAATGTCTCTGGGGGTAAGTTTTTGCCGCTGCTCAACCCCCAGCCGTGCTCGATAGCAGCAAAAGTAGCGGGACAATGAACAAACAATCTTTGCAGCTTGAGGGCGGCAATTTTAGCGCAGCACAACAGCGGCGCTAATTCCTTGCAGTCTCCTAGGCTGGAGCCGTGCAGCGCTTGCACCGCTAGAATAAGAGCGTTCGCTTCGTGGCCGTCAAAAGAAACTTGCAGGTTCTTGAGGTTTTCTAGTTCGCGTGAAACTTCATCTATGTCGAAAATTTCCATGCCTATTTACCGTTTAGTGTGTGTCTAGCCGATCGCCCTTCACGACCGATCGGCAAATTGTCATTAAGCAGCTGCGTTGTTGACAACAGCCGATCGCCCTTCACGACCGATCGGCGTTTGTCTTACGTGTCTTACTGACCGCTTACAGCATCCTTAAACAGCTTGCCTGCCGAAAATGCTGGAACTGTAGTTGCTGGAATTTCCATCTTCTCCCCGGTCTTGGGATTTCTCCCCTCGCGCTCTTTCCGCGCCCTGGATTCAAACGAGCCGAATCCTACCAGCGTTACCTTGTCCCCACCGGAGACAGTCTCCATGATTGCTTCGAGAGCGGCACTCAACACAGCGTCTGCCTGCTTCTTCGTCACGCTAACCTTTTCTACAATTGCATCAACCAGTTCACCTTTGTTCATAAGTGCGATCGCCCTTTAGTCATTAGTTATTAGTCATTAGTAACGCAATGTACAGACCGCCGCCATTTAAGTTGAAAGCGGTCTGCCAAAACTTCATGACTTTGTTAGTCTATTGATTGCGAAGTCTTTGCAGCAGAGTCTGGTAACTCTCTGGCAAGTCTTCCACTCTTTCTATACCCAGCTCTGCGGCAATCACTTTGAGTTCAACCAGGCTGTAGTCATTAGGAACTCCCGCGACATCAATCCGCATTGCATTTGCCAAGGTCTTCAATGAAACCCCCAGCTCACGGGACAACGTAGCAGCATTGTCAAATCGAGGTGTTTTTTTACCCGTCTCCCAGTCCCCTACAGTCCGAAAACTAAGGTTTAGCCGACGGCTTAACTCTTCCTGGGAGATTTCTAAGTGTTGCCGAAGAGTTTTCAACGTTTCAGGCTCCTGATCTTCTGATTTGTCCATATTAACATTTAAGTATTCACATTTAAGTGTTGACAGGTGGAACTGGTTACACTAAAGTGTGAGTTGGTAGACACAACAAAGGGATTCGGCTAGCCGAGAGAATATTTGGTTTTGCAGAATCTCTGCGTTTAGTCTCCCACAAGTGCATTGCATACCCCGTGACGGGCTTGTACTTTCAAGCCCTTTCTCAAAAAAAATTATGTACACCCTAGAAAGTCTCCAACAGAAGAATTTAAAGGAATTGAAGGAAATCGGCTGGCAGCTCAACGTCCTCCCGGAGGGCGACAAACGATGCCGCCAAAACTGGATTGATGCACTGGTTGATAAACAGCCCCCGCTGCTGCAACTGCTGGAAGCTTCCCCCGCTGTCGAACCAGTCCAGGAGGCGATCGAACCAGTAACTGAAACTATTCCCAATGCCTTCGACATAGAGGAATTTCGGCAGACTCACGATGCTGAGATTGAAAGCTATTTTCAGAGTTTGGTCGAACCTCCCCAGGAGCCGATCGAGTCCAAGTTTGGCCGCATCGTTTATCCCCATCAGCCAACTGAATTAGCCTTCAACGACGAACAACCTCCCAACCGAGGCGACGGTAAAGGGCGGCTCGAAAGTGAGCCAAAAGTGAGCCAAAGTGCGATCGTATCTGTGGTAAAAAATCCCCCCGGTGTCAAACTCTCTGATAGATTCCTCGCCACCTACCCGCCCTACTTCGGCGACATTCACTACCAGGCAGAGGCAGAAACCGGGCAACTCAATTTGCTCGAACCGGTCACAGACGAACCGCCAGACCCGGATGATTTTGAAACCCTCGATGAGTTCCGCGAGGCGATCACCCTTTGGGACACCCAACACCCGGAACTGATAGAAATCGGCCTCGATTCCTTCTGCGAGTGGGCCCCGTGTCCGTGGGAGTGGTACGAACCGGCCAAGGTGATGGAGGTAGCGCCAGCGAGCTCCGATCATTGCTCCGATCATTTGCCCATCAGCTCCGATCATTCCGACATTTGCAAGTGCTGGAACTTTTCTATCCCGACTTTTGACGCTTGGTGCGATCGCCCAAACAGACAGAACGACACCGACGAACCGCCCGACACAGGGATATTCGCCCGACTGCCTAAGCCCAATCCCCCCAGCTTTCCGCCGATGATTGTCGGTTCGGGCGATCGGGCGAACAACATCAGGAAATTTGCCCGCAGCTCGAGCTACTTGAGCGGGCGTTCTCCACCGTCAGGAGGTGATTTTATGTAAACCACTACTTGCGTACAGCGTTTTGTTCCATATCACCCTTCTGAATCCGAACAGTGCGATCGTCTTTCAAGGCGTAGGCGATCGCTTCCTCACTCCTTATGTCACCGTCACGTGACTGAACTTTTTAAAACATCAATCAACTAACAGGCATAAATCAATGACTACTCTCAAGATTTCTATTCCCGTTTACAAAAAAAACGAGTGGGACAACCTCTCCAAAAAAGGAAAAGTTGAAGTTTTCAGCGAAGTCGATAATCTTTCCGAAGGTTACGAATTATTGAAAGCTCAGATTGACGAACTGCTCGCCGAACTCGATGCCCAGAACCGTTTAGCGAAAAGTGCGAGCGCCTTAGAAGTAGAAATAGAAAGCAAGAGCTACACGTTGAAATCGCTGCTCAAAGACATTGAAAAAGCAACCGAACATTACGAGAGTTTAAAGCTTTTTTTACAAGCGCTAGGAGTCGATCCTGTGGCGCAGAGACTAACTTTCGATAAGCGATTTTTGCTCCAGGACTCTTCCTTGGCTGAAGTCAAAGTTATCAGTAGTTAATCCGAGTTTTAATGATGTCGCTCACTCCAAACAAAGCCTTTTGGTATCGCTATCTCTACAACGGCTACGAACCCGACAACAGCATCAAGCTGACGGGTGAATTAATAGGCGATCGGTACGTAGTTTTTGAGATGTGGGGGTCGCTGACCTTCAAAGACGGTCACTTCTTCGCGTCGATTCATAAAAATGACAATGGAGAATTTGTTTGGAGGAGTGACGACAAAATAGGCACTGCAACATCTTTTATGGATGCTTGGGAAAAAATGCCCACATACATAACAAACCCAGACCATTACGACGAATCACCGATGACCTACTACGATTAACAATTACCAAATATGGATATCACCGCTGACTTTTTAGACGACTGTTGGCAACCGCCAGAATCAGAATTCCAACCGCTGCTAGATTTTGAGTCAGAGATTTCTCGCGAAGTCCCCCACAACGACATCAGCCTACTAAGCTGCTACGCAGCTAAACCGGATAAAATAGCATTGCCTTTATTTTTGATTTTTCGATCCCATTTAATAACCAT
>NZ_JAUBQH010000068.1:0-31252 GCF_036701145.1 Microcoleus sp. Pol17C6 | reverse complement strand
AATTGGGTCAACAGGTAAAAGATGAGTAATTTGACTCATTGACAATAGTGCTTTTAGCTTAACTTGTGAGTAATGCCTAAAGTAAACAAACAAAACCCGCTAGATGCGGGCTTCATTTTAAGAATTGCAATTTAACTCACTACTAGGACTTAGGCCTAAACCGGGTTTTTTAGCACAATAGTGCATTTGAGACTTTAATACTGGTGAAAAACCCGGTTTCTTTGGTATTTCTGAGTAACTCCTAACTACATCACAACTGCACTAATCAAAGTTTGCACATTTTGTACAAGAGCAGTAGTAAAGTTATGAGTCACAGGCAAACTGTCAACCACTATTCCGGCGCACAAGAGCATCAGGTACAGAATAGAGTATTTGAAGAGCGATCGCGCAACAATCTTATCCTCTGGAGTCTGCAACAGCAACCAAGCTTTTTGGGCAAAAATAGCACCGAGGAAAATAGCTGTTCCCGCATACACCGCGCCCGCTAAATGCAGGGGATAAACTAGCAGCAAAGTTGCAGGAATCATCAATAGCGTGTAAATCCAAATTTGGCGGGCTGTCTCTTCATCGCCCTCAATTACCGGCAACATCGGGACGCCTACTTCCTTGTATTCATCGCGAATCATCATTGCTAATGCCCAAAAATGCGGCGGTGTCCACAGGAATATAATCCCAAACAGCAGCCACGCACCCCAACTCAAATCTCCCGTCACCGCAGCCCACCCAACTAGCGGGGGAATCGCCCCTGCAGCACCGCCGATGACGATGTTTTGCACGCTGTGGCGCTTCAGCCAGTGGGTGTAAATTAGGACGTAGAAAACGATGCCTGACATTGCTAGCAATGCGGCTAATAAGTTGGCAACAACTGTGAGCAATGTAAAGGATATTGTAGCTAGGGCGATCGCAAATATCAAAGCATCCCGCTTCTTGACACGCCCGGAAGGAATCGGCCGCCACCGGGTGCGCTCCATAATATAATCGATGTCACTGTCGTAGACACAATTAATCGTATTCGCCGACGCAGAAGCTAAAGCGCCTCCGGTAATAGTTGATACCAGCAATAGCGGGTCTACTTCTCCTTTGGCCGCCATCCACATTCCTGCTGAGGTCGTGATTAGCAGCAGTAAAATAATTCTGGGTTTGGTTAGTTGATAGTAACTTTTCACGACTTGCGAAAAGTTTTCGTGGAGGCGGGGGCTGTCGTTGGTAAGGATTTCTTGCATCGGTTGTAAGCTGTTAGTAATTATTTGCGAATTCGTCATTAGTCATTAGGTTGGAGTGGCGGGTTTTAGGATAAATATCTGCTGTAGGTACAAGGATTAATAAACCCGCCGCCTCTTACTTTAGTCTTATCTCTCAAGCTGATAAAACTCGATCGCGCCAAGCTAAAACACTAAAAGCTATCAGGGTTCCCAGCAAAGCAGCACCGACTGCTTGGTGGGCGACTGTCAGCGGTTCTACCTGAAGGTGCAGCCGGAAAGTTGCTAATCCTAAAACTAATTGAGCAATTAGGCAAACACTTGCCCAATTAGCCAGTTTTCGCAAGTTTGGACTCAGTGCAGGCTGCCGCCAAGCCATGACTGATACGGCTAAAGTCGCTGCGGTAGCGGGTACGATACCGGCGATGTGGCTGTTCATTACCGAGCACAATTCTGAGGAATCCAAACATTGGTGCAGTGCCCATCTAGAGCCTACTAATGCTCCTAGCAAACTTTGCAGGTAAACTAATAATGCTGCGATCGAACTTACCCAAGCTAATTTGCCGACATTTCCTGTAGCTTCGTAGGGAGTCAGCAGGAAACCGATGACTAGCAGGGCGCCAAAAAATAGTAAAGCTGTTCCCAAGTGAGCAGTAACGATGTCAAATCTCAGCAGTTGTGTTACTGTCAAGCCGCCCAATACGCCCTGAAAAACGATTAAAAATAGTGCTCCGGCGCTCGCCCAAGGCAGCCATTTTGGCAGGCGGCTGCGATAAAACAAAGATAGTCCTAAAAGTGCGATCGCGCTTAAGCCAATTGCCGCAGCGTCCAATCGGTGAAACCATTCCAGAAATACTTGCAAATTCATTTGCGCTGCGGGTATTAATTGACCGTAGCACAGTGGCCAGTCGGGGCAAGCGAGCCCCGCATTCATGACTCGCGTGGCGCTGCCTACAGCCATTAACAGCCAGGTTGCGATCGCAATTTTCCACACTAGGCCGCGGATAATATCTTTTGGCTGCCACTGCACTCCTGCTGCTGCGTTTGGCTGATTTAAAACTGAGTTTGCCATGGAATTTACCTTAGCCTTTGTTATCGATCGAACTTAATTAAATATCGAGGTTTTGCTTTGACTGAGCTTAGCCTAGCTTAACACTCTTTTTCTCTGACCAACCGTCATTTTTACTACCTTAGCGACACTTTTATCCAATTAGTTTGTCTTTATATTTTTTTCAACTTTCTTCTTTATATTACAAAAGATGTCCTTTATTTTGTCAAACTTAAAAAAACTTTAATCTTTCCCCGCCCCTGGATAATTAAAAACTCCCCCGCTGTCGAGACTCTCCGGGAAAATAAAGATATAATTAAGAAAAAGAATTTAGGTGATGATTGTGATAAGAGGGACTCAAAAATGTTTACAAAAAGCTAAACAACATAAAAAAACCTATAAAGTAGGATTCGCAGCAAACTATATTGAGCTGATTGTTCTACCCTAGTAGTGAAGTATGACTGCAGATAAAACGGCAGTCAACAAGTTAAGCAAGTTATAACCCAGCGACTCTTTACTCCAGGCTTCGTAGCCGCGAGCAAGCTGTTCAAGGATGGAAAAAAACAAGAGAAATGCCAGCTTCCCTGTTGGCCCTAGTTGGCTGCATAGCGATCGCATTCCACCGATCGCAGACTTAGGAGACCCGGTGCCTGAAACAGCACCAGAAATCACACTAGAAATGGCTCCCACCCCCAGCAGCGCCAAATACGGTAAAGGAGCCAAACCCTCAGAGACGGGACAATCTGCAGGTATCACAGTCAACCTCAGTGGGATCTAAGCTGCTACACAGCTAGATTGTATAATATCCAGATCAAATAAATTAACAACTGCTAAAATATAGGTAGATGTCAGCCCACAATCATCTATCTCAAGTATGAGAATTAGCATAATTGCTACATAAATTATTAAATGAAAGAGAACTTGTTATTAAATGCTTTACATCCCATACATTGCTCGTTGCCGAACTTCTTAAGTCGTTGAATCTAAAACCTAAAATCTAAAATTCTGCAGCCATGTCCCAAAAAAATGAAACCGCTGTTCTGGTATTATCGCTCCTAATTACGATCGGGCTAGCCGGTGCAGGTATTTGGTGGCTGACAAGCCGAGGCAGCATCAATGTCGGGGGTTTATCACCCCAAAATCCGACTTTTCCCAACTCTGCGACGGGGAATTCGCCGCAATCAGAGCAGGCAATTGGGCAGCGTCTGAGTGGTGGCGAAAAACTGTTACTTCCAGAGCAAGCCACAACAACCAAACAAGCAGCAGTACAGGCGATCGCATCTGGCAACTATAACGCAGCTATTTCCGACTTACAAGCTTCGCTGAAAACCAATCGCAACGATCCCGAAGCACTAATTTACCTCAACAACGCCCGCATCGGATCTCAAAAATCCTACACAATTGCAGCAGCAGTTCCCATTGGCGGCGATATCAATGCTGCTCTAGAAATTCTGCGGGGGGTAGCTCAAGCTCAAAATGAAATCAACCAAAGCGGCGGCATTAGCGGTACTCCATTAAAAGTGGTAATTGCTAACGATGACAACAAGCCAGAAATGGTGGCACAAATTGCCAGTGCTTTGGCAAATAACTCGGAAATTTTAGGAGTCATCGGGCATTTTGGTTCAGATACAACGCTAGCAGCCAGCAAGATTTACCAGCAAAAACAATTAGTAGCAATTTCTCCGACAAGTACGTCTGTGCAGCTCTCAGGAATTGCCAACAATATATTTCGGACAGTGCCGAGCGATCGGTTTGCTGCGAATGCTCTTTCTCGCTATATGGTGGGAAAATTGCAAAAGCAAAAAGCTGCTATATTTTTCAATTCGACCAGCAGTTACAGCAAATCTTTAAAAGATGAATTCACTACGGCTATTTACGGAGATGGAGGACAAATAGTATCAGAATTTGACTTTGCTAAGGGAAATTTTAATGCCGCCGATAGCGTTAAAAGTGCGATCGCCCAAGGAGCAGAAGTGATTATGTTAGCATCCAATTCAGCCACGATCGACCAAGCTTTGCAAGTAGTGCAAGTAAACGCCAAACGGCTGCCATTACTAGCAGGAGACGGTGCTTATACTGCTAAAACACTGCAAATCGGTGGCCCAGGAACAACAGATATGGTGCTAGCTGTTCCTTGGCACATTCTCGCAGATCCGCAGTCAAACTTTCCCCAAACATCCAAACAACTTTGGGATGCTGAAGTAAGTTGGCGCACAGCTTTAGCCTACGATGCGGCGATCGCGTTAATTGCCGGTTTAGGGCGCAATCCGACTCGTACAGGCATTCAACAAGCTTTATCGGCGTCAGATTTTTCGGCAAATGGAGCATCGGGGCCAATTCGGTTTTTACCTTCGGGCGATCGTAATCGAGCAGTTCAGTTAGTCACTGTTAAACCCGGAAATCGCACCAGTTACGGTTACGAGTTTGTGCCGATTAATTAAAAAAAAAGTGCTGGTCATTTGTCTATGTATAGCCGAAGAAAGAAGGAAGAAGCAATAAAATCAATCGTGTCAGCCATTAACAACGTCCTAACCGTCTTGGCGGTTGCTATAAAATCTACCATTGTTCCTTGGCGGGGGTTGCTTGATGGGATTGTTTGTTGGCGCGATAAAGGTTTTGTGAAACCCGCCCGGGATGGAAACTCGATCTAAAGTTGCGAAACTGCGATCGGTCTAACTGACCTATTCCTCTCAAAAACAGCCCTCGGTTTCAAAGCAATTCTCAACAACAGCCACAGCGATCGCCATTCTCCGGGAGTTTCCTGCCGCTGCCACTGGCCCGGCCGACAGTACAGCATTTCGATCAAACAGCGGTGCTGGCTAATGTTCAGGCGATCGAACGCAATTCGCACAGTGGGAAATTCCACAACACTGGACTTTTTTGCATCCCCAAAACTAGACGCCAACTGATATTGATCGCTCACCAACTCAATCTTAGCCACAGGAATAAAACAATTCTCTTCCATAATTTTCAGAGTCGCCGAATCGCAATCAATCAAACCTTTGACCAAACGACGCTCAGTGCCCAACTCAACAACAGACGGCGCTAGCGATCTCCTTGCCTTGACTGCCGCATTGCGAGGGAGCGCTTTTATTTCACCCTGGGATAAACTTGTCTCAAAGGCATATTTTGGCAAAATCTCTGCTGCTGTCAAACTTTCTTTACTGCCTTTATTCTTCACCGCAAAACTTGGCCACTGCGTCATAGCAACTTCAGCGCCACTTTCCGAAATTACAGTGGTTATGCCCCAAAAACTTTTACCGCCAATATTTAATTGTACAACCCTACGTAAATTGAACCATTCGTAAATGTCCGGCTTAGGAATATCCACCAAAATCAGCAATGCAATCCCGATCATCAGCAGGTTGTACGCGCTCCAAATCCATCCCAAACTCATTCCTTTTGACAAATGTGCACTTTCTGATATTGACTGTACAGTGTCCAAATTTTTAACTAAATTAATGTTTAAATTGTGCCACAAACTGAAGGCTGTAGCTGCGAACAAGACAATCAAAGGCCATCCCAAATTCCAGTTAAAATGAAAGCGATCGCTCGCCATTCCTTTTGGCGTTACCTGAAACCCTTTCCCAAACGGATTCAGCATGGAACTCACCACCGTCACCGCTAAAGGAATACACTGGACGAACGAATAAATATCCGAAAGCAAAGCCGATCCCGATCTGCGGTTCAGCCAAGAAAACACAGTAAGTTGCACCAAATAGTAAGGCAGGAAAAAGTACAGCAATTCCCGCGCACTTGCCCGCAAAGGAATTATGTCGAAAAACGAATAACCTAAAGGTATCAACAGATATAAAACCTTAGTTAAACTGGTAAACCAGTGCAGCAATCCTTCCAAATGAGACAGCCTTTGTACGAATGTGAGACCGCGAATTGTTAAAGGATTGGAATCAATAAAAAATGCCTGAAGCGTGCCTCGCGCCCAGCGTAGCCTTTGATTGAGATGAGCCTCTATATTTTCAGCAGCCAAACCAGCACTCAATTTTTCATCTAAATAAACTAAGCGATATCCGGTTGCTGACAGCCGAATTCCGGTAAAATAATCTTCGCAGATTGAATCTGTGACCAAGCCTCCCGCTGTTTCTAAAGCACTTCGCCTCACTACAAAAGATGTACCGCAACAAACCACGCTGTCGGCGCTGTCTTTGATAATTTCAATTTGTCGGTAAAAGATTTCTTCTTCCGGCGCGAGCACATTTTCTAAACCTAAATTACGGGAGATGGGGTCGTGGTTGTAAAAGCTTTGTGGTGTTTGAACGAGGGCGATTTCGGGATTTTGAAAAAATCCAACTGTGCGAGTTAAAAAATTTTTAGTGGGAATAAAATCGGCATCGAAAACTACAATTAGTTCTCCATTAGTAATGGCTGTGGCATGGTTAATATTTCCAGCTTTGGCGTGAGTATTATCGGGTCTGGTTATATACTCGCATCCCAGTTCTTTTGCCAGCAACTTGATTTCATCCCGCTTGGTATCGTCAAGCAAATATACTTTTTTGTTGGGATAATCTAAAGCTTGACAGCCGATTACAGTGCGCCGTAAAATAAAAGCCGGTTCGTTGTAAGTTGGGATAAAAATATCTATGGGCGGGGTGAAGTTTCCAGCTTCAACTGCAACTGCCATGCGATCGGCTTCTCGACGCCGGTCTTTCATTCTCAGCATTAAATACAGTTGAATACTGGTGTTGAAAACCAGTAGCATTTCTAGGAAAAACAGCCCCAAACTAAAGATACCGTTGAGGGGATCGGTTAAATTTAGAGTAGCGAGCGATCGCCATAAAACGTAGCGAATGGTTAAAGCCAGAACTATTGCGACTACTACAGCGCGCGACCATTTCTGCGGTTGAGGCGAAATTTTAATGGCAGCTAAAGCAACCGAGACAAGTGCCACAGTGGGCACTAACAAATACATCTTGCTCGTAGCAGGCACTTGCAGCCACACAGGCGGGTTTTGCTGCCAAGTGTTGATTGTGGCAAAAATACCGCTGACTGTACCTTCACTGCCAAACCAGGCTCCGGCGATCGCACCTGCGAAAGCAACCGCCCCCAACACGACTAGCGTTGCCGTCGGCATCCGCGAAATCCGCCAAAAGCGGCGTTTCAAGTCTTGAAAATCAAATCTTGAAGTTGTCATAAAATAATTTTAAAGTCCCGATCGTGCATGCAAAAGTAAGGGTTTCTTGCTGTCCATTTTTTAATTCAGTTGAAAATTCCGACACACCTCAATTACTCTATTTACATTTTTTAACATTTGGACCCTTGTATGATAATTCATCTTGCTTGCGGTTGCCAAACTGCTTAGCGAGTCCAAACCTGGCAAAATATAGCAGAAGGAAGAAGGAATAAGGCTTTAGTTACCGAGGAGAGAAGTCCTATCAATTTCGGTAACACTGGAATGATGGGGAGTGGGAAGTGGGGAGTGGGGAGTGGGGGAATGTGGAATTGTGCGACCTTGACTTTATCATTCCCACCCAACCGGAAAAGATATCAGAAGCAATCTTCAGCAATGTCAGCAACAGGCTTTCCGGCTTGTTCCATAATAAAAAATAATTCTTGTGGGCCGTTTCTGCGACGCTGCCCATAAAAAGCTGATTGAAAATGCTCCCACATCTGGGTCCTAACCGTCGGGCGCGCTTGCTATAGTTCAAAAAAAATTATCTTGTCTACAAATCAAATAGGATTGCTATATCAAACTATAGCAATCCCTAGGATTTAACAATTAGACGAATTTGACATCTAACTAAAGGTAGATTAATTTTATATTAATTAAAAAAAATTACCGCTATCGCAGCACAAAAACCCAGCCATCACCGAACTAATCAGCAATTTCTAATTGCGAGATTGCATAGCGGGCGACAGCCAAACTAACTCTGGCTTGTTCTATTTCCGACAATTGGGCCCAAGGTCTTTTAGTAGCCATGACTAATTCCCCCCCTTCTGAATCAACATCTCGCATAGCATAAGCCAAAGGACGTGCCAACACCTGCAAATCTTCCTCAGCCCATTGAGGCAAAATATCTAACACGCACTCTACCATTTGGTCAGCTAAAGATTGATACTTAACAGTTGCGTTTTGCACGCTTTGAGCGATGCTGGCGAGAAAATCTTGAGGAACGCGAGCAAATTTCTCCCGCAAAGACTTTTGCAGAGCAGTCGTCAGCCAAACTTGTTCTAATTGCCAGAATAAAGCTTGCGACTTCAGGGCAATATCGCTGTCGCTGAAGGAATCAGATAGCGCAAATTCCTGCTCTAGGGCAGCCAAATAAGATTCTGATTCAAGCTGTGCAGGATTCCAGGGATAAGCAACATCAGTCTGAACTATTGTGGCGAGAAGTTCCATCTGGGCCTGAGTTTGTGAGTCGCGAAAATATTCAGAATCAGGAGATTGGGTAGCCATGATGTAATACCTCAGGGGGAAAAGGAAAATATAGAAGGGGGACTGTGCCAAGAGCTAGTTGGGAGCTATCAGTGGTAAGTAACTCTTTTAAATTCAGATTGGAGACTCAACGCCCAGAACTTTGCTGTGCCACTCGCCGCTTGCCTTCATTAGCTACACGCGCACCTTAATTCGTTCCGCAATCAGTCTCACTGTACCCCGAAGTTTTAGGAACCTCAATAGTGAACTCAAAAATCTGACCTTGAGAACTGCCAAATTTTAGCTGAGTCCCGCTGCGTAGCAGCAATTCTTGGTGGTGAACTCTCTGCCATCCCTCAGATCCCAAAACTAGAGTTCCGTAGCGAGAAAAATCGCGCAGGAAGTAGCTAGGTTCTTCCCGGCTATCTCCGATCGTGTTTCGGCAGAAAATCTCGGCGTGTTTTTGAGAAACCCACTGTTCTCGAATCACTACGTCGTTTTCTTCCCAGCGTCCGACTCGAACCATACCTGCGCGAATCGGCCAAACCTGATTGGTCGATTCGGTGGATTTGACATTTGGTCGATCGCGCCCCCGCAAATAAGCACAAGACGGCAACCGTCCCAGCCAAGTAGAAGAATTTAAAGGCAACTCAGTTTTGAGGTCATCTACAGGCTCAGTTAGCTGACCGTCAAACTCAGGGTGCATATACAGCACAGGCAGCGTCCAAGCCGGTTGATTGAACTTGTAAAGCGTCAGTAACTGCTGTCTGGCGACGGCGACGGCCCGATCGATCGACATCCGTCCGGCCAAAGCTTGAGCAAAAGTTTGGATAAAACTCAGGGCCTCGCGATCGGCGATCGAATCCCGCATCCCCAACACCGCCGGCACCCCGTGATGGATCAGTACCTCAGCCAAACTGCTGCGGGCGATCGCCTGTTGTTGACCGTTAGTTGAGTGCAACCTCTCCACCGCCGGCTGAGCTCCCCAGCAGGCATTAAACACCGCCAGAGTCACGCGACACCGAACTAATACCTGAGCTAGTTCAGTACCATTAATCGCCGTTTCCGGCCCCAAAAACAGCAAACCGCCGTCGGGGCCCGGTATCCCGTGGCCGGCGTAGAACAGAATGTTGTAAGCTTGCGTTTCCAGCCGAGAAATGAGTTCCGCCGGAGTAGGTTCGATCAGAGTATCGACGCGAGTCGGAACGCTGATGTCAAAATATTTGCCGCTGTCGTCGGTTTGAAAAGCACTTTCCAGAACGCCCGCTAAGGCGAGTGCTTCTTCTCCCAACTGCAAATGACCGTTATTGCTGTTGGAAAATTGGGAATTAGCACCGCCGCCTGGTTCTGCTTGTCCCAAAACTAGCAAAATGTTGAGCGACTCCGCAGGCTGCAGGGGTGGCAAAGGTTCAACATTGCTGGTAGTGCGGCTGAACAGCAGTTGCTGCGACAGAGAAATTGCCGGTTGACCGGCTTGAGGCTGCATAATTTCCCAAGGCAAAGCAATTAAATACGGTTCGCGCAAATCTATGCGTACTCGCAGGGGTAGATTTTGCCCGATCGCAATACCTTTACTTTCCTGGAGACTACCCTGAATCGGGCCTTCAAACAGCCACTGCCAAAGATTAATCCCCAAATGCTGCATCAGGCGGCTGCTGTAGCTTGCCGGTGGCCGAGGCGGATGCTGATCCCCTTTCTCGCCCCACCCCCGCTGGCCCAGGTGGAGCGGCACAGAGGGCGTCGCTGGAGCGAGGTCGAGCGACTGAGGACTTCGTTGTTCAGTTTCTGCCAGTATATTCTGGTTGTTTTCCGGCGAGACGAAACTGCCATCAGGATTTAGGGGCAATTCGTGAATTGTCCCGGAGGGCGAAAACATTTCCTGCCAAGCTTTCCAAGATTGGGAGAGGGTATCGGGCCACATACAGTCGTGGTGAACGTACCCGCTGGGATAGGGAGCTTGTAGAACCCAAGTGGCAAAATGGTTTGCCCCAGCGGTTCTCAGGCGAGCGATCGCTATACTGAGGCAAGGACTTTCAGGGCGCGCCATTCACAACTATCGACTCTGGATATAGGGTGGGATTGAGTTTCTCTATTTGTAGTTTATCGGGTTTGGGGTGCGATCGACTGCGTGAGATTGCTTTGGCAGTTTTTACTTTTACTTAGTGTCCAAAAATTTATCTATGCTCGGTAAATCTACCCAAGTTCCCGTAGCATTCGACTCCTGGGTCAAATCCATCAACAACTGCGAGTAAACCCCTTCTCTGAGGGACGGTATCAAAGATTTACCCGCATCTATTGCTTCTACCCACCTATCTATTACTCGAATAAACGGTGCAATTCTCCCGTCTGGATATACTTGAGGAAACTCCAATCTTTGAGGAATTTTGATTTCAGCTAAAGGTTCTCCACCTTGGGAACCCCACAAGCGAAATCCGTGGACGTAATCTTGCTGGTTGTCGCTTCCTAACACCAGCGTACCCTTACTCCCGTATATTTCCACCCAGTGTCCCCGCCCTTGATAAGTAACAGAACTCAAACAAACTTGACAAGGAGTTCCCCCGGCTAATTCCAACATCAACGTGCACGAATCATCGGCATCAACTAATTTTAAACTTCCCCAATCATTCGGATCTGGCCGCCGCGAAATTCCTGTAATCAAATGCCCAGAAAGCCTCTGCGGCGGGCCGAACAGCCAGCTAATATAATCAAAAACGTGAGAACCTGTCGCGCCCAAAACTCCGCCGCCTCGCTCTTTTTGCGCGTACCAATTCCAGGGGCGACTCGCATCAGCGCGGCTCGACACCAGCCAATCTATCTTAATTAAACGCTTTTCTCCCACATATTCTGCTGCCAATAATTCTGCTAGCATTTGCCATGCGGGGATGAAGCGAAACTCAAAGTCCATTGTGGCAATTGCTCTCGAACCACCCTTGTTAAAATCGGTTTGAGATTCGTTGTTTGCCAATCGGTAAAGTTCCCTGGCTTCATTTGCTGTAAGGGCTGTGGGTTTTTCTAAAAATAAATGCTTGCCTGCTTCCAATACGGTTTTTGCCATTTCATAATGCAAAAATGGCGGTGTGGAAATGCTGGCGCCTGCTACTTCTGGGATGGCTACTATATCGGCGATCGAGTCGCAAGCGTAGGGGATATTGTGGGTAGAGGCGATCGCCTTTGCTTTGTCTAAATTCCGGTGATAAACAGCCACAACCTCTGTCCGGTGATGGGCCTGGAATCCGGGAAGGTGTACTTTTTGACCGAAACCTGTACCGACTACTGCAACGCCAATTTTTGACATAATTTAATAATTGGGAATTGGGGATTGGGAATTGGGGATTTGGAAGTGGGAAGTGGGAATTGGGGATTGGGAATTGGGGATTGGGAATTGGGAACAACTAACAAATAACTAACGAACGACTGTAAATCTGCCTGACGGTCGATAATTAATCCGTGTATCCGTGTCCTAATCTGTGTCGTGCTTGGCTTCTTCCCTCATCCTTCTTCCTTCTGCCTTCTTCCTTCTGCCTTCTTCCTTCTTCCTTCTCCACCCATTCAATTACTTGTTTGCCCAAATTAACGCCGTCAAACAAGTCAATTTCTCTGATCCCTGTAGGGCTGGTGACATTAACTTCTGTGAGATAACCGCCAATAATATCAATGCCGACAAAGTACAGTCCGTCCCGTTGCAGCACTGGTTCTAACTGAGCACAAATTTGCAGTTCGCGATCGGTAATTTCTGTTTTTGCGACTCGGCCACCCACGGCCATGTTGCCACGAAATTCATTGCCGGTGGGAATGCGGTTGATAGCACCGATGGGTTTACCGTTCAACAATATAATCCGTTTATCTCCCTCTTTGGCTTCCGGCAGATAGGTCTGAACCATCACTGGAATTTGCCCTTGTTGAGTGCTAATTTCGACCAGGGAGTTGAGATTGCGATCGCCCGCTTCCAAAAACAAAATCCCCTCCCCAGCTTTGCCCCCCAAGGGTTTAAGAACTGCTGCTCCTTTTTTCTCAACAAATTGCCGAATTACCTGCTTGTTTTGAGAAACAATTGTCTCGGGGATCGCTCCCTCAAATTGCAAAGCATACATCTTTTCATTCGCCGCCCGCAATCCTTTGGGACTGTTAACTACCAAAGTTTTACCCGGATCGATGCCGTCTAGAAGGTAAGTAGCGTAGAGGTAAGGAATGTTGACTGGGGGGTCTGTCCGCATAAATACTGCGTCCATTGCTTCGAGAGGCTGCAAAGTAGGCTGTTCTACCTGGTACCAAGCCTCAGCAGCCTCCCAGCGTCCATCTACCACTTTTACTGGGGTGAGGGCTACCCGACTCAGCATTGCCCAGGTTTTGCCGCCGATGACGCTTAGTTCGTTGGCTTGAGTCGCCCAGACTTCGTGACCCAACTCTTGAGCGGCTTCCATCAGCGCTACGCTGGTATCGTGTCCTGGAATTAGTCGCGCGAGGGGATCGATGATGAATGCAAATTTCATTGTCAATTAAAATTAAGAATTGGTCGCAGGAAAATTAGGGCTAACTGAAAATTAGACAGGGAATGCCTCATTTTGCTGCTAGCAGCGGGTCTAGCTGGCCTAGAGCATCGAGTTTGTGAATTTCGTCGCAGCCACCTATGTGTTGGTCGTTAATGAATATTTGTGGCAGGGTGCGGCCTCCGTTGGCTCGATCGCTCATTTGAGCCCGTGCTGCTTCATCTCCGTCGATCGCGTACTCTGTAAAATCAATCCCTTTTCGCTTTAGCAGTGCTTTGGCACGAACGCAAAACGGGCAGGTTCTCCAAGTGTAAATTTCTACTTTAGGGGTCATGGATGCTCAAGCAATAACAATATTTTTTAATTGTAATCTTAACCCTAGTGCGGACTGTTTTTAGTTCCTAGGCTGAAACAGTCGATTTTTCGTTGGTAGTCAACTTGCTTTGGAGACTTGAAAGCCTTATTATACGGTTGACTCTCAAAAACTGTCCGAAGCATGGATCTTAACCAATCTTATTTTAATTTTTATATTTTAATTTTTATTATATATAGCAACCTTATCTGTTGCACCGGAGGTTATTCATTGCTGAAACCCTTGCCGGGAAGTGCATTTGCCTTCTTCCTTGTTTTTACCCTGACTGCAGACCCTATCGCTTTCTTCCTTCAACATCCGGCTCTATTTGCAGCGCACAAGCCAGGTGTCAAGTTATTTTTTATACAATTTTATATATAAATTTAAGTAAACCAATACCCGCGCTAAAAAAAACGGAGACATTGTAAAGGCAAACAGGTTGGTCATCAGCCTGCCTAGCGCTGCGGACCAACCTGATTGTTTCGCTTTCTGCACGAACAGATCATTCCTGCACCTGTCAGTAGGACTGCGATCGCAGTACCCGGTTCAGGAATAGAAGTTGTGTCTCTCGAAGGTGGGGTTCTGTATATTTCGGACAAACCCCGCTGGCTCGGCAATTGCGCGTCGGATGCCGTTGGGCTTGGTGCCGGCGTGGGGGCACAAGCAGTAGAATAATTTCCCGGACCGCAGACATCTACTGCTGCTGCCGGAGGGGCGGCAGCTAGATAGTAAAACGCTGTTGCCATTGTGGCAGAGAGTCCAATTGCTAGTTTTGCCAGTGGCGTACACATAACTATTTAGTTAAACAGTGGTAAAATCGAAAAATAGAAATAGTCCTAGAGATTAGCGCTGTACGACGGGCAAGGATTTTAGAGTTCTTACAATAAATGGATGTATTCTCTGGCGGACGTCTGTAAAAGATAGTATAGCGCTTGAGGTGAGTGCCCAAACACTTTAATAAAATTATTCTCTTTTACCTTGACATCCCATACCGTGGTTTGCACAGGTAGTTTGCACCGAGTGTAGTTTGCAGTGTAATTTGCATAGAGTGAAGCAACATCTTTTTGCTACCTCTGAACCAACAGCCCTTACAGCCATTAACAAAGAGTCTTTTTACCTTGACCGCGGCCTCCGGAAATTAATTATTTTACCTATCGCAAAATAGAGCTGCTGTATTGTACTTTGCAATGCACAATCTGACTACTCTTTTATCCTCTCATAGTTCGACTATATCTGTCCTCAGTATATGTACGTATATTCCCCCATGTCAACTACTCAAAAGAAATATTTAAGTATTTACCGAGGGTAGAGGGCGTATTGAATGAGCTGAACTAGTCTGTCGCGGAGAGTTTCCATCCCAAGACCTTTGGCGGCCGAAATAAATACTGCTTGAGGAAATTCTTCTCGGGCGAGGGCGAGAGTATCTCCATCTACGGCATCGATTTTGTTGAAAACTACAAGGGCTGGGCCGGGAGTTACGGGCATATCGGTCAAAATATTCATGACCGATCGAATTTGGCTCTGCCACGCGGGATGGGAGAGATCGACGAGGTGCAGCAAAGCATCGGCGTCAGTGACTTCTTCGAGCGTAGCCCGGAAAGCGTCGATCAAAGCAGGGGGAAGTTCGCGAATAAAGCCCACTGTATCTGTGAGGACGATCGACAGAGGCTCGCGGATGGCAGTGCCAGGAATGGTCAACCGTCGGGTTGTGGGGTCGAGGGTGGCAAATAACTGGTCGGCGGCGTAGACCTCGGAATTCGTGAGCAGGTTAAGCAGAGTCGATTTACCTGCGTTGGTGTAGCCAACGATCGCCACTGAGGGTACATCGTGATGATGGCGGTTCTGGCGCAGCCGGAAGCGGTGCGCCAGCAGTTGATTTACTTCTTGCTGCAATCGAGAAATGCGTTTGGCGATCGTCCGCCGTTCGGTTTCTAGCTTGGTTTCCCCAGGGCCTCTGGTACCGATGCCGCCACCCTGTCTCGACATTGCCTGACCGCGACCTCTGAGCCGGGGCAGGGCGTACTCTAGCTGAGCGAGTTCCACTTGCAATTTACCCTCGCTCGATCGAGCTCTTTGGGCAAAGATGTCGAGAATTACTTCTGTTCGATCGACAACGCGAATACCTATCTGAGTTTCCAAGTTCCGTATTTGTGCGGGGGCCAGGTCGCGATCGAATACAACGAGGTTAGCGCTAATCGTCTGAGCGGTGAGGGAAATTTCCTGAACTTTGCCTTCGCCGACGACTGTTTGCGGATGGGGGCGCGATCGTTTTTGGCGCACTGTTTGCAGAACCTGACCTCCGGCGCTTTCAACCAGCCGCGTGATTTCTGCCAGCCCGTCCTCAAACTCCAACTGAGTCATGTGCTGAGTCATTACACCTACCAACAGCACTTTGTCTTGGTCTGCATCGACCTGCTTAGCGACAAACTCTGCTTGAAACTCTGCTTCGAGTCCTTCCACCAAATCCAGAAAGTCTTGGTCGGCGAGTTCGTCCAAATTCAGGGGTTCTGATATTTTCCAGGGAAAGTGTGGAGTTTGAATTAGTGACTTTGGAATTGAAGGCTCTTCTATTTCATCAGTTGCATCTGGTTCTAACTGAGCGCTCAAAACCGAGAACTCAAAATTTGGCTGATCTCCCTGGGGTATCAGGTGAGCAAGATAAGTTTCTTGGATGTAACCAGTCGCACCGCCACCGCGACGCTGAAATCCTCCGCCGCTCAGTGTCAGCCAAACCAGAGCGTCCAGGCGCTGAATTGCCATTGCTGTGAGGGCTGCTTCGCTTGGGGTTTCTGGCTTCAGGTGGGTGGCGATGCAGCGAATGCCGCTGAGGCGACCTCCCCCGTAGCGGGGCAATTCTAGGGGCGCAATCTGCGTTTGCCTGGGTGAACCCACGCCGACGCGAATGACTTGTCCGCGGCGGTTGATGTAGGCGCAGATTGGTTTGTCTATTTCCGTGCTGATGGCGGCGACCCGCTGGGCGAATTCTGCAGTGGTGATGCGATCGCCCGGTAGTCGCTGGTGGTACAGCTTTTCGAGTTGCTTGAGCTGGCTGGACTTTAAACCTTGAAGATTGCCGTAGATGGTTTCGATAACTGTTTCTCCCGATCGCTCTGTTTATCTCCTATTTTAATTAACTCGCGCGCGATGTGTTCGGCTTTTGAGTTGAAATTTACTAAATTTTCTTGCGTCTAGGATCTCGCGGATTCAGTATTGTGGAGTCACCAGCGCCGTTGTTTGTCGCTACGGGGCGATGGAGCCTTTCACAGCGACCATACCAACTTGCAGTTGTATTTAGTATCTACAGATACAGGCGAGCGCTTAAAAAATCTCCGTCAACAAAACTTAACACTTTATTTTCGGTTTCAAAATCCTCCTTTAGACTTGTGTTTATCTTGAGCCTACAGGCAGATAGCAAAGCAGAAATTAGGCCGCTACCATGAGAAGCGAAACATTGTTAAGGAATGTAAAAACATGGAAACTCGTCCTACTAACTTGCCTCCTACAGCTAATGCTTACAACGGCAAAGATCGGAATGCCTTTTTGTTTGGCTTCAACCCGCAAGCAGAACTTTGGAACGGTCGCTTAGCGATGATCGGTTTCTTAGCTTATTTGCTTTGGGATGCCGCTGGATATAGCGTTCTCCGTGACATACTTCACTTTCTGCCTACCTACATTGCTCAGTAATGAGTAGCGGTATTTCCTGTCTGGCAGCGTGAGTAAATGCCACCACTGCCAGACAGGCTAAAAGTTACAAATGGCAGCGAGTATTGTTTGGTCCCTTTGTATCTTTCGTTACTTTTGAATGGCATTAAAAGACTTCTTGCTGTAATTCGATGATTATGGGTGGCGGCGCTGTCGCTGGCGCGGTGAAGATTCACAGCAACAGATATTTATTGCGTAAAGGCGATCGCCCCTACTGTATTTTTGGCAAGAAATCTCATCGAGCATTTCTAATAATTTATGAAAAATAGGAGCATCAACAATGATTAACTCAAATTTACTTGCAGTAGTAGAATCGACTCTGGCTGACACAGCATCAGGAAATTGGCAAAAACCAATAGTGATGTTTGTTTGCAATATCTTAGCATTGCTAGTTCTCAGCCGCCGCATTTGGTATCCCCACGTCGGGCCGAAAATGCCTTTGCCCTTCCCCTCTTTGTTCAACAATGTAAGCGTACCAGCATTTCTGGCTTGCATGAGCGCAGGTCATTTGCTCGGAGCATTCATGATTTTGACCCTCAACATCGACAAATATTTTTAGAATAAATGGTGTAGCTTTTGTTGTAATTTATTGCCACATTTTTTAGTAGGTTCAAAAGCGCCAAAAAAATGGTAGGGGGTAAGTGAAAAGCACTCACCCCTAATTTTATTTTGCTTGGCTGATTTACGGTAGGAAACGCTAAATATACAAGTCATAGAAACCAGTATCCACAAAGATTAGGGATTTTTAACGGATTTTTTTCATACCCTGATTAAGCAACGACTTAATCAGGGTATGAATTAACTTTTCTCGGAAATTACAAAACTCACCCTCAAGCAGGCTTATAGCAATTGGGAAATCTCAATTCCTACCTGTAGTCAGCAACAGATTAATTCGACTGAATTTGCGAATTCAAAACCTTAGAAATACGATCGCGCGTTTCCTCCAAATGAGCCCGCGTATAAGCATCCGCATTCCGATCCAAATTGCGAATACTCTTGCTCAAACCCTCCCGCAACTGCCGCAACTCGTACCACGCCAAACTCCGTGCATCCTCTGGAACATTCGTTTTTCGCAGCACCATTCCGATCAAAATTGCTAAATGTTCCCGCTGCAAAGAACGCCGAAAAGTTGAAATTTGCATCTTCTTTTCCGGCTGCAAAACCTCTTGCCAGATATCCTTTTGCACAGTATCCAACACTTCCGGCAACCTCAAAGCAGTTTCCGGCGCCGATTTTAACTCGGCATCCCGTAGCCTCGCCAAGCGCATCGGAGATAGCAAAACCCGCAACACAAACCGCTGCAAAAAAGTAATTCGATCGCCGATCGGGTAATCTAGAGGAAACACCAAAGCCGGACTTCCCCAGTGTTCCCAGCGCGAAGGCGCCAATTTGTTGAGCAACTCCGGCGCAAAACTAAACGCATCCGGCGCAAAAACGTACTTCTCTAATGTTGCTAAAGCTTCTCGCTGCTGAGAAAGTTCGAGCGGCACAAACGGCAACTTCGCATTAGTATCTCCAGGGCGAATCCGATTAAACGACTGCCCGCCGACGTACAAAGTAGCATTCATCACCTGATTGACATAATACCCGAACACCGAATCAAACATCACCCGCAGTTCGTTATAACCGTTTTCCCCAACCGGAATTCGCTTTTCTAAACGCTTCCACATCGCCCTCGCATTATCCAATTGCCATTGCGAGTACCTCAGCATATTGGCGCTGAGATCAAAGGTATTTGCCGCGGGATCGAGAATATCAACAGAATCCTCATCCGGCGCGTAAGCTAATTGCGCTTGGGCCCCGCGGCTGGCAATTTGTTGCAGCGCTGGTAAGTCGCTGTTAGGGTTTACGCCACCAATCACCTTGTAACCATACTCGATCGCCCAATCGTCATAAGGCCCTACAATCCTGGGAAAATAGTCGCCCTGCACAGTTCCCTGCGGTGCCAAATTAATCGGCACATAATCCATCACCGACGCCACCATACCTTGCGTGCGAGTTACCTGAGTATTGTTCAAATCCTCCGGTTGCAGCATCGTACTCCCGTGAAAATTGTGCCTCAAACCAAGAGTGTGACCGACTTCGTGCGCCGTCAAATATCTGATATATTCATTCACATAATTGTCAATTGTCGGACTGCTAGGCGCTGCATTTTGCAACAGATCCATCGACATGGCCCCCATCGCAAACTGGCGACTCGATTCCAACCCAAAACACATATCCGAACTCGACATCAACCGCGATAAAGGAGCTCGCTTTTGCTCTTGATATCGTTCTACCAAAGTCGGCAAATCATCAGCAATTCCACCTCCACCATTTTCCCCGCTACTTTTTCCTAAATCCCCATTTTCTAACAGATTCAAATAGCGAGAATACATCCCGAACTGACAGGGATTAGTATTAGAACCGTTTCGCCCTTGAAAACTTTTAGATACCGAGCGATTTTGTTCCACCAAAGACCGATAACCCTGTTTGATTTCCCGGACAACATTAGCATCCAACAGAATGTCAGCATCCAAAATTTCCCCTGTCAGTGGGTTAGTACGAGACGGCCCGATGCCGGCAAACTGAGGCTCAAAAGAACTCGACCAGCGGATAGTATTGTAGCGAACGTCAGCCGGGTCCCATTTAGCATTGTCCGGCATTTGTTTGACCTGAATTGCCTCAGTAAAACCTGCCTTTTCAAAAGCTTTATTCCACTCCAAAACGCCCTCACGAATTGCGTTTCGGTATTCGGTAGGCACATTATTTTCAATCCAAAAGACGATCGGCTGTACCGGAGGCGACATCGGCGCTGTCGGGATTTGCTTTTGCAAATGCCAGCGATTGATATAGCGCACAAAAGGCTCCCGGCTGCTCTTGTCAGAAAAGTCCTTATATGCTGTAAGAAAATAGCCCACTCGCTCGTCCGCCAGTCTGGGGCGGTAGCCGTTATTTAGCGGCACTTCCGAGAAACTGTAGTGAATGCGGAGGTTAAAAGCCCGACTGTCAGGAACCGAAGGTAAATAGTTAAGCTCACTGTCATTATCGCTAGAAAAACCATAGACAGAAGCAATTTCCACATTCAGCGGAAACGCTTTAACATCTTTAAAAGAAGACTTGTCTGCATCGATCGAGTAAGAAGAACCCAAAAGCATCGGCAAAATTGCTTTTACCCCTGGTAAATCGCGTTTTTCGCTCATCAGCAACTCTCCTAAATCTATTAGCAGAGTTTGTCTTTGCGGATGAATGCTTTTGAGAGGCAAAGAATAGAGAATCGAGTCGCTAAATCCCCGTTCTACCGAACCTGCTTGCGGGTCGCCCGGACTTGTGCGAAAATTTATATTTGGGATCACAAACTGCACGTTATTTTGGACGCGCCGCAGTTGAAACAAGAAATCGCCGATCGGCATTCCGCTCAAAATGCCCGCTTCCCCCAAACCCGATGCCAATGTCACAAAGCACAGGAACTTTTTGTTGAATTGTTGCGGTGTAATTTCCAGATATACTTTATCAGTTGCTTGATTGCGGTAAAGAGTAAATAATCCCTCTAACTTTTGCGCGTCTTTGACAACCTCTTCAAAGGGTGCCAGAGTTGGCTGTTCGCTACTTTGTTCGTTGCTGGGCGGCCCCGCTGATAAAGCTAAAGGTAAAAAGAAACCTTTATACAAACTGAAACATAAAAATGCTAAAGATAATATAAAAAATATCACAGGCAGATTTTTTCTAGGAGTTTTTATCTGTGTATTTTTGCTATTTTCAGGAAATATCAATCTTTTCATTTTCAGTATTTAGCCGCAGGAAAGAATAGTTTTGAAAGAGCAGGGGCTCACTTGGCAGGCTGGGTTCCTTTAACTTCTAAAATAACTCAAAACTCAAAACTCAAAACTACTGTTTCGCGGGCCAGGGAATCATGGGATCTTGAGCCAACCGCTTAGAAACTGCAACAGCCCCGTAACGGTTGAGGTGGCTGGGGTCGGAAAAAGATTCCCGCGCCTGCGGCCACAATAAACTCTTATCTAGGAAAATTAGTCCGCTTTGGGCTGCTAATTCTTGCATATATTGCCGGAATTCTTGTTCGTAACCTGTCCGCACCGGATCTAAATAATCTTCAGTCAGAGGCATATTCACAAACACGAGATTGATGTTGCGAACCTTGGTAAATTCGATCAGATTTTTGAGTGCTAGAGCTTGTTCACCTATCAATTTAAAATTTTGATAGTCGGAGTCGTAATAACCAGATACTTTCGGGTGCTTCTGAAAGTAAGTTTCGGGATTGAAGCGTATATCGATCGGCAAAAAGCCATTTGGTTGAAACTCGCTGACGGGTTTACTCGCAGCAGTTGGCTGGGCATTTTCCGTTGTTTGTTCGCCCAGGGCTGCGGTTTGGGGGCTGTCGGTTGCAACAGGGGCTGATGGATTAACGATCGATCGCAAAAACCCTTTAAGTCGATCGCGCTTTTTGTAAGTTGCAGAACCCTCCACCAACTTTTGACTCACCAATTGCTGAACATTAGCTTGAGCTTGTCCCAAATTGTTTACCAATTCAGTGGCAGTCGCCACCGGATTGTTGGAGCTTTCGTTCGATTTTTCGGATTCTAATTGATTGGTGCGAATCAGAAAACTACCCCGGCTCAATTGCCTGTAACCTTCCGAAGAAGCGATCGCACTAAAAGTCAAATCCGGCCGCCCGCTGTTGAGAGCCCTCGCCCCGTCCGCCAACACCAGCAATTTCGGGAGTTGTTGTGGTGGCAAAATCCGACGGATGATCGAATCTACAACCTGGAGAGTAGCTCCATTTACCCCAAAATTGTAAGCCCTCAGCCCCGGGTAGCCCGAAGCTGCCAAAGCGGTTTCCAAAACCGCCGGGTCGATGCCCCGCAGCGCCCTCGAACTACCGACAATTAAAATATCCGGCGGTTTTTTGTGCAGGTGGATGTACTCTTGATAGCGCGCTATCTGATCGTCAAGCTGCTCGCTCCTCAAAGTTGGGAACACCGGAGGAGCAGAAACATCAGCTACAGGAACACTAGTATTTCCCGGTTTCGTAAACCCAGAGCCATTAAAAACCTCTTGCTGGTTCGCTTCCGGCGACGGCTGCAAGGGAATTTGAGGCAAGTTCACCTCCCCAGAAGGGGGAACGGGGTTCGCGGTTTCGTTCGGAAGTCGGGCTGTAACGTCGCCCAAAGCCTTGGGAGCTGAATTTTGACAATTGGGCCCGCTGCAAACTTCTGAGGCGCTAGGAGCTTGACTGACCGTCGCAGATTGCAGAAATAGACCGAGCAGCCAATCGGTATTGAAAGTCAGCAGACAGCCAGCGATCGCCCAAATCAAAGCCATTCCCGCGGCGCGATCAGCTCTCACGCCCCCCGGCGCAGCAGTATTGGTTGATAAACCATCGTTGGGAACAAACAAACCCGAAGCGACAAGGGGTTGCACCGCAGCTTGAACTAATTGCTCGCCCAGATTGTATCCGGGGAGTCTGATTTTGAAGCGGGGCCGCCAGGAGTTGGGCATCGGAGCATCGAACACCAAATTGTCGCCCAAACCCGAAAAACTCCCATCCTCCGCCGGCGCAAACTCCGGCACCGGTTCCTTTTCCAACACAGCCACTTGGGATGGATCTGGTGCGGGTGCCGTCGCTGATTCCTCGTCAACAGCGGTTCTGAGGTCGATTGCGTAGCGCCACAGGGGCAGTTTCTGGCCGGCGCGCCGTCCGTAGACTCGCACCCCTGCCACTCCCGGAATTTGTAAGTGCCGCAAAAATTTCGCCACCGGCGGGCCTACCTTCGACTGAGAAGGGCAAGTCAGAGCTTCTGTCATGACGTGCAGCACGTTGGCTTTTTGCAGCACGACAGCCCGAATCCCTCCAGTTTCCAGCTTGCGTCTGAGATTGGGGTTGAGCAACCTGTTCAATAAAAAAGTCAAAGCCAATTGGTCGCCCTCGATCGCCAGCGTTCTAGCGTTTGCAGCCAAGTCGGGGTGGTGGGCTGCAGGCAAGTCCACCCAGTCTATCCACACGGGGGACTCCGGCGCCGCCTGAGAGTCCTTGGCTGGTTCTACGCCGTAGATAGTAGCTGCGCGGATGCCTTGGGGCGCGAAGGAGGCTAACAAAGGGGCGATCGCGTCGGTGGTTTGCTGCTTGTCGGGGTATTCTTGCCGTTTAGGCTTTTGTCCTTTTTTGGCAGTTTTGCTGCAAAACAGGTGGAGGGTTGCTTCTTTGAGGGTAGCCCGCACTTCGACTCTCGATGCAGCCAAGTGTTGATTTAGCAGTTTGGCGATCGACTGTACGTCTCCCCACCTGGCCCATTCCTTGAGAATTTTGTCCGGCGAAGTCAAATCCACCCGCAGCAGCCAATCCGGCTTTGCTTCGCCGCTGACTTGGCTGGCGATCGCGGCTTCGCGGAAATCCTCTAGTTGCAGTTTTCGCAGCCTGCCCGCGATGGGTTCGGCCAGCAATGAGGGGTCGGGGCTGTAAGCTGACTCGCACAGCACCAGCAACCGCCGTTCTTTGGGCTTGATATTTTCCGGCCCGTTCAGCGGCAGCGTTTCCCGGCTACTTTTGAGTTCTTTTTCGCGAATGCTGACTTTTACCGAAACTCCCATCGGCCCGAGGATTTCGCTGAGATAGCTGGCGATCGCATCTGGATACCCGCGGCGCGCCAACGTTTCCGGCGAAACCGTCAATGTTCCATCGCGATCGCCCTCGCCTGAGTCAGCTTGGGGGGATTGAATCAAAGCCACCGCGCCACGGTTCGCTTTCGGCTGCGGGGGAACGGCGGAACCGAAAGCTTCCCGCGTCGTAGCAGCCGAAGTGTCGATCGTCACGGGGGAAGTTTCAAAAGCTTCTGGGTATTGAATGCGGGAGGCTATGGGCAGACTTTCGGCGTCAAAATCCAGTTCTTCCCGTACTTGCGGCGGGTGGGCTGCTGTTTCTATCGGTTTTGGTGTCTGTTTGAGTTTCTGGTTGTCATTCTTAAATTTGCCGAAAAATCCGCCTCTTTTAGGGCTTGCTGGCGCTTCCTCCGGGGAACTCGCTGGCGGCGGCACTTCGGCAACTTTTGGTTCAGGTTGCTGTGGCTGTTGCTGTCGCTTGGGACTGCTGCAATCGAGCCGGACTGTCCAGTCATTTTGTCGGGAACCGATTTTGCGGCCGCACAGAAACAACTGGTAAATTTTAGGTCGATCGGGCAGCAGTCGCGTTAAATCAGTGTGTTCGAGGGCGTTGGTAAATCTCGCCGTCACCAATTCTTGAGACGGACACTGCGCTGCTTCGCACAAAATGTGCAGGTGATTTCCCCGCAAACGCGCTTGTACTTGAACTTCGGGAAGCCCTAAAGCTTCTTGCGCCCACTGCGACGCGGCCGATCGATTGTCTGCCAATATGCTCCCGTTCGCATTCAACATGAAACTCTAAATTTTGCCAAAGCTGGTTTTGTTTTCTAGAAATAGCACAGTTACAGATTTTACAGACAATTATTTGATTTGCCGAGCCTAACCGTTTTGTCTGGTTTAAGCCACCCTGGACTTAGTGTCTTGCCTTGTATCCCCTCGGCTTCGAGCCGTTGGGGAATATTTTTTTGATAATACCTCGACATTTTGGCACAGATAGGTCCAAATTAAGCCAAGCAACAAGTTATTCGTCATTAGTCATATCGTTTCCGTTTGCATCCGAATAATAATTAGACCTCTCTCATAATTCTTGTGGAACAGGCAGGATGCCTGTTCAAGACTGGCTTTTCTGGAAATGTCTATTATTTTCCGACTGTAGTGCTGTGGTTTCGTCATGCTCCGCAGAGAGAGTCGCACGATGATCGATAGCATTCGGGGAGTATCCCGATTTTATACAAAGTGTTTTTTCCGAGTGCCAGCTTAAGATCTCGCGACAAGATATTTATAGACTTGGCTACGCGGGGACGATCGCTTGCAGGATATCTTTCGTCGGATGTCACCGGATTTGATCTCAGAAGTCATTAGTCAGAAAGCAGCGGTCAAGATGATTATTTGGCTTGTAAACTGGGGATTATGGATTGACACAGGAGGAATTTATGCCGTCGGAAAACCAAGACTTGCTCAAAAATCAAACACCTGAGAGTCTAAAGTTGCCAGTTCCCTCAGACATTTTATTGAGCTTGGTCGCTTTACCTATGCTGGGCGGGTTGGTGGTGGCTAAAGCTGCTGCTGAGTTTGTTGCGTCGATCGGTGTTGAAAGCGAAGAAGTCTTTCGGGGTTCGCGCCTTCCCGTGCTCAACTTTCCTCAATCACAGGATTAGAAAGCCCAAGGAATGATGCTGCAGCAGCTAGAAGTTAAATTTTTTGACTCCGCCCAAAAACGGATACTAGCCCCCGACTCCGGTCGGGGAGAGATAAAAATTTTCGACCCTAGTTCAACTTCCCAGAGTCATCTTGGGAGTAAATCTCAAAGTGTTCGACGCGATCGCTCGCCGAACGTCTGACGCCGATCGTCTAAAATCTAAAATCGCCACTCAACTGATATGAAAGCTTGACAATAGGTACAATCTGTGGTCTAAAAATTTATTTTTCCTTATACTTTGTACATAAGTGCCTTCTACTTTCTACGTTGCAATAAGTTGTCTCAAATTTGACTGCAAACAAAAGTGTTTTAGGCGAAACTAAACCATACAATTTTCTTGACACCCGCAGCTATTGAGGAACAGCCCGATGAGTTCAGTCCTCCAGTCTTCAGAACAGGCTATTATTGATGCAACATCTATTTCCCATTCTCCCGCTTACTCAAAATCAGACCTGTTTCTGCGAAATCGCCTCAAAGTTGTAGAGGACTTGTGGGAATCGGTGCTGCGACAGGAGTGCGGGCAGGAATTGGTGGATTTGCTCCAACAAATGCGATCGGTCAATTCCGCCGAGGGACAAGCCACTCACTTTCGCGAGTCGAATGTCGTACAGCTAATCGAAAAGCTCGACCTCAACGCCGCCATCCGTGCCGCTAGGGCTTTTGCACTGTATTTTCAGTTGATCAACATTGTCGAACAGCACTACGAACAGCGAGACCAACAGCTAGCTTACGCTAGCAGTAACGATGCTGGTGGGCGGATGTTTTCTAAGCTGCCAGGACAAGCAACGGATGCCCCCGATCGCCCGCGCCACAGGGAAGGCCCCGGCCCCGCCCAAATGGCTTTGAGCAAGGCAGACAGCAACGAGATGATCACTCGTGATGCCGGCACTTTTCACCAACTGTTCCCGATGCTGCTGCGCTTGAACGTGCCCAGCCAGCAAATTCAGCGCTTGATCGATCAGTTGGACATCCGCTTAGTATTCACCGCTCACCCGACAGAAATTGTCCGCCACACGATCCGCACCAAACAGCGACGAATGGCGAAGATTCTCCAACAGCTAGACCAAGTTGACGAGAAATTTCAGGTGATCGGGAGCGACCCTCAAAGCCCCTACCCGGTGTCTTGCTGGGAAGCGGCGGCTCTCCAAGAGCAACTGATGGAAGAAATTCGCCTCTGGTGGCGCACTGACGAACTGCACCAGTTCAAGCCGACTGTGCTTGACGAGGTGGAGTACACTCTGCACTACTTTGATGAAGTGTTGTTTGATGCAATTCCAGAACTCTACCACCGACTCAAGCAAGCGCTGCACGCTTCTTATCCTTACCTGAAACCGCCGAGTTACAATTTTTGCAAATTCGGTTCTTGGGTAGGTTCCGACAGAGACGGCAATCCTTCTGTGACTCCGAAAGTTACTTGGCAAACCGCTTGCTATCAGCGCCATTTGGTGCTGTGTAAGTACATCAACGCCGTGAAGCGGCTGAACGAACTTTTGAGTTTGTCGCTGCACTGGAGCGACGTGCTGCCGGAATTGCTCGAATCTCTCGATCGCGACAAATCGGAATTCCCGGAGGTTTACGAGCAATGGGCAATCCGCTATCGGCAAGAACCTTATCGGTTGAAGCTGGCCTACGTGCAGCAGCGACTGGAAAATACGCGCGATCGTAATTGGCGGCTCTACAAAGGAGACGAGTTGCAGCGGGAACGCGAAGCTTTGTCAGAAAATCCCGGAATGACGGGCCTTTATCGATCGGGCGCTGAGTTTTTGACCGAGTTGCAGCTCATCGAGCGGAATTTAGTCGAAACAGGTTTGAGCTGTCGGGACTTGGAAAATCTGCTCTGCCAAGTAGAAATTTACGGATTTAATTTGGCTTACTTAGATATCCGCCAAGAGTCCACAGTACACTCCGACGCTTTGAGCGAAATTGCTGAATACTTGCAAATTTTGCCCAAGCCTTACAATCAAATGTCGGAATGCGATCGAATTATTTGGCTCGCAACTGAACTGCAAACTCGCCGCCCTTTAATTCCAGCAGAATTGCCGTTTTCTCCCAAAACTTGCGAGACGATCAATACCTTCCGAATA
The DNA here is from genome assembly GCF_036701145.1 of Microcoleus sp. Pol17C6. Taxonomy (NCBI): domain Bacteria; kingdom Bacillati; phylum Cyanobacteriota; class Cyanophyceae; order Oscillatoriales; family Microcoleaceae; genus Microcoleus; species Microcoleus sp. Pol17C6. The sequence goes on along the minus strand of NZ_JAUBQH010000068.1, from coordinate 3,717 downwards.
TTGCGGCAAATGCAGCAGGAGTTTGGCCCGGAAATTTGCCAAACTTACGTCATTAGCATGAGCCACGATGTCAGCGATTTGCTGGCGGTTTTGCTATTAGCAAAAGAAGCAGGACTTTACGATCCGGCTACAGGAATTAGCAGCATTCAAGTAGTTCCCCTATTTGAAACGGTGGAAGATTTGAAAAAAGCGCCGGAAGTAATGCAAAAAATATTTGATCTGCCGCTTTATCGAGCTTTGCTAGCAGGAGGATACGCGCAGGAAATAGCGGAAAAAAGCGAAGAAAATATCCAAGTTCCCCTCGAAACTCTCAAATTGCAAGAGGTAATGCTGGGGTATTCGGACAGCAATAAAGATTCTGGTTTCCTCAGCAGCAATTGGGAAATCCACAAAGCTCAAAAGGCTTTGCAAATGGTTGCGGAAAAATACAATGTAGAGTTGCGGATTTTTCACGGCAGAGGCGGTTCGGTAGGGCGCGGCGGCGGGCCTGCTTACAAGGCAATTTTGGCTCAGCCTGGAAAGAGTATTAGCGGGCGAATTAAGATTACTGAACAAGGCGAGGTTTTGGCTTCTAAATATTCTTTGCCGGAGTTGGCGCTTTACAATTTGGAAACGGTGGCGGCGGCGGTAATTCAAGCGAGTTTGCTGCACACTGGTTTTGATGGCATCGACCCTTGGAATGAGATTATGGAGGAGTTATCGGCGAGATCGCGATCGCACTACCGCCATTTAATCTACGAACAGCCGGATTTAGTCGATTTCTTCCACCAAGTTACCCCTATTCAAGAAATCAGCCAGTTGCAGATTAGTTCTCGTCCGGCCCGGCGCGGGGGCAAAAAAGACATCAGCGGTTTGCGAGCAATTCCGTGGGTGTTTAGCTGGACTCAAAGCCGCTTTTTACTTCCTTCGTGGTACGGTGTCGGCACGGCTTTGCAAGAGTTTTTGCTAGAGGAACCGGAAGAACACATGAAACTTTTGCAGTATTTCTACTTGAAATGGCCATTTTTTAGAATGGTAATTTCTAAGGTGGAAATGACTTTATCTAAGGTGGATTTGCAGATTGCAGAACACTACGTGCAGGAGTTAGCTTTGCCTGCTGATAAGGAGCGTTTTAAGGCTTTATTTGATCAAATTGCTGCCGAATTTCATTTGATTCGCGATTTGGTTTTAACGATTACCGGACACCAGCGTTTGTTGGACGAAGATCCATCGCTGCAGCGATCGGTGCAGTTGCGAAATGCGACGATTGTGCCTTTGGGTTTGTTGCAGGTTTCGCTGCTGAAACGCTTGCGGCAGCATGGTAGTGGGGGGGTTCCCGGGGTGATTCACTCACGTTACAGCAAGGGTGAATTGTTGCGGGGAGCTCTGCTGACGATTAATGGAATTGCTGCGGGGATGCGGAATACCGGCTAGGGCAAGAGTTTTGAGTTTTGAATTCGTGGTGAGGTGCGCTAGCCGCACCTTGCTACTGGTAGTTTCAGAATTCAGGCGATCGCCTATTGTAGTCACAGCCAGAGGAAAGTGTTCGCTATCCTAGCTGAGATTTTTTTATGTCTAAACGCAAACAGTCTGAAGGTTGTCGCCCGATGCTGCGGCGCACTTTTTTATTTTTAACGGGCATAGCTTTGGCGCGGGTTGCGGCTGACTATTTTGCGATCGCCCAAAACCGAGAGAGTTTCTTGACTCTCGCGGGTCAACTGTGGCAAAAGTCAATCGCTTTTTTATCAAGTATACAATCAAATCAAACTCCTCAACCTCTCCCTAACAATCCGGTTGTAAAATCGGCAAAAACCAATCAACCTCTGCCGAGTAATCCAATTGTAAAATCGCCAGAAAGTTCTCCTGCTGCACAGCCGTCTCAACCTCAAATTATCAAACGTTCTGCTAAGCAAGCAAAACCTGTACAAGTCAGCAGTCAAAATGTAGATGGCGCAAGTTTTTATCTCACAACTATTGACCTCGCCGATCCAGAAATTTACATCACAATTGGGTTAGCTAATAATGCAGATTTTGCAAATACTTTTAAAGTAACGCGGGGTGATGAACCTTTTGAAAATATGGTATCGCGTTACCGGGCTGCTGTTGTTGCTAACGGGACTTTTTTTGGTAAGGATAATCAGAAATCTGTGCTGGGAAATATGGTGGCGGCGGGTAAGTTTCTGAAATATAGCCGATGGGAAAATTACGGCACGACTTTGGGAATTAAAGCGGGAAATCAATTGGAAATGGTGACGGCTAGAATCGAAGGTAAGCCGAATTGGAGTCAACATTGGTTTTCTCTGACTTGCGGGCCGAGATTGGTTAAAGGGGGGAGAGTTTGGCTGTCTCCTTTATCGGAAGGTTTTAAAGATTCTCATGTTTTGGGCGTGGGTTCGAGAACGGCGATCGGCTTTCCGGCTTCTAGAGATAAGTTATTGTTGGTGACTTTTCTTGATAGTTTGTCTTTGGAAGCAGAAGCTAAAGTTATGCAGAGTATCGGCTGTTTTGAAGCGATGAATTTGGACGGGGGCGCTTCGGTGGGTTTGGCTCATCAAGGAGAGATTTTATTGCCGCCGGGCCGGAATTTGACGAATGTGCTGGTGGTTTACGATCGCGAATATCCAGCGCCGGCTCAGTTAAAGGAGTCCTGGGAACGCTTTCAAAAGGGATCTCGACCTTCCCCCGATCCGTCCGTTTTTTTTGATTGATCTAGCAGAAGGAAGTTCGGCAACCAAGCACGCGATCGGGATGTAACGGATGGAAGAAAGAAGAAAGAAGGAATCGAGGGAGCATCCAGATTTTGGGTAGTGCTCCCGAGGGAAGGATGAAATCATTAGAGACAAGGCTATAACCAGTGCTGGGGATACGTCCTTTCTGCCGCTAAATTATTAAAGATGACGGCGCACAAGACCAAGATTATTGATCCCTCAAAAGCAGGTGTTAGCAAAAATTTCCAGTCGGGTTTGGTCATCATGACAACTAAGGCAACTGCTCCCGAAGGCGGATGTAGAGTTCTGGTAATCTGCATAATTCCGATCGCACTAGAAACAGCCATTCCCATCGCCCAGGGAGAAGAACCGAGAAAATGCAGAATCATTAAACTGGTGAGAGCAGCTAAGAAATTGCCCCCAATGACATTCCGGGGTTGAGCCAAAGGGCTGTCAGGGACACCAAAGATCAGAACGCTTGTGGCGCCAAACGGAGCCATTAGTAAAGGAGAATTAGTTTTTACAGCAAGATAGGACGTTGCAGTAATTGCCAAAAAACTGCCGATCCAACTCCAAAAAATATGCCGAGGATGAGGTCTGTCTACTGGGCAGGCCAATGGACACGATTGCCATCTCCCAAGGGTTTTAAACCAATAACTTTCCCATTTCAGTTGAATTTTTTTACGGTCAATCATAAATCAGGTTACTTGATAACCAGGCTTCTTAAATTGTCTGAACTAGCCTCCGCTAAAGTTAAGATATCATAACAATTGCTCAAAAAGTAGTTAAAGGCACAGATTTTTTACTTGTATGCCAATAAAGCTGCAGCTAACCACTCGGTTGGAACCGACTAGCAAGTTTGGTCGGTTTGGCAACAGACGTGAGCGGCAGTGGCACAACTTCACCGTTAGCCGTCAGAGTTATTGATGAGGGTAAAGCCAAAGGTTATTTGTAACCCACATTCCGCAGATATTCAAGGAGAGGTAAAGGAAGATAGATTCGGCAACAAGAAACTCCCAAACGATTGCCG
>NZ_JAUBQH010000143.1:0-2595 GCF_036701145.1 Microcoleus sp. Pol17C6 | reverse complement strand
TGTGCGGCGATGAAGGTAACGATACCATTAGTGGCGATCGTGGGGAAAATCTGCGAGGCGCTGTCGGCCCTGACGGTGAGCAAGACTGTATTAATGGTGGTAGTGGCGATGACCTGTTATACGGCAATGAAGGTCAAGATACTCTCAACGGTGACTCGGGTAATGACACTATTTACGGAGGGAAAGATAGCGATATTCTCAATGGGGGTGCAGGAGATGACTGGCTGTTTGGTGATGGCGGAGATGATACTTTGATTGGGGGTGTGGGGAATGATCACTTTGTGTTAAGCGCTAATAGTGGTCTTGATACTGTGCTCAATTTTTCTGTAGGAACTGATAAGTTTGTCCTGGCTGGTGGCTTGAGTTTTGAGGCTTTGCAAATTAACTCGACGGCTAATGGCACACTGCTGCAAGTTGCTGCCACAGGCGAGGTTTTAGCTCAGGTTTTTGGGGCTGATAATACTATTACTTCTCTCGATTTTCTGATTTTGGCTCGCTAAGAAACGCCTCACAAAAAACAGCGTGTAGGGTTGCATTCACATAGCACCTTACCGCTGTTTATTCAAAAAATCCAATCCTAAAAAATAGCTATTATCATGTCCGGTCTATTGACAATGATTAAGATTTTGGCTCCGGCCACCAATAGAAATAAGTCAAACCACTAAGCGAGCTGTTTGAGATTTAACAGTTTTTGACATCTCTCAAATAAAACTGCTTCTAATTCATCTAAGTTTTTAAAACAGCGATTGGCTATCGGTTCATTTGTCAGCGGCCATAGCCTTTCTGCTGGTTGCAGTTGTGGCGAGTGTGAAGGCAGGCAATACAAATGTATGCCGTCTGGAATTTTTACTTGTTTACTCAAATGCCATCCGGCTCTATCTACTACTAAAACTACTCTTTTTTTCTGCCCCGCTTGAAAATGGCTGGCAAAATCTGCTAAGACTCGCTCAAAAAGCTGGCTATTGACAAATGGCAATATCCACGCCTTTGTTTCTCCTGAACTCGGATACACAAAACCATATAAACACAACCATTGAAACCGCCAGTTAACCACAGCAGTGGCATTACTAAACTCATCCGCCCATTCTCGTCTCTCTCACAGGTTTCAATCCGCTTCGATGTTCGTCCATTGACCCGACTTCTACGTCGCTTGAAGGGTTCTGCTTCTTGATGTCCTTGACGAATCGGCGCAGATTTTTTTTTCAATTCCTGCAAGTTCTGCGGAGATCGGATTGGGAGCATCCCGGTTTTGTAAATGGTTAAAAGTATGATATGAACCAAAATTTTTCGCCCTGCGCTACATGATAGAACAGAAAAGTTGTCGCCCGCAGGCTAACCGAACTGGCGATAGAGGAGTATTTAAAGTATGAGATTTGGGAAGAAAAATATAGAAAACGTGTCTATTTTTTAGATTAATTCATTCAAGTAAGCACACCTAAGTTTGAGCATTTGATTAATATTTTCACGACACCACTGAGCGCCGGAAATCTTCAATCTTCTATCAATCTGTTTGACTAATGATTCCACTGCTCCCGACCCAATAGAACAAATATTTTGGCTGGATAAGAGTTGATAGTTGACAATTCGATTCCGATGTTTTGTGAGATATTTACAGAAGTTAGTAGTCTGACGACTACTGCACAACTCAAACAACTTCATGGTTTCATCTATACGACCTTGCCACAACAATTCTTTGGCTTTAGACAGCCGTTTCCTAGACCCTGCTACTTTGTACAGATTTTCTACTAAATGATACCAGTCTAAGATTTCTCGGCGATTACCATCCGGATTGAATTTACCGATCAGATTCCAAATTCCGTCATGTCCATCACCCAAACAAGTCACTAGGGAATTTAACGGCTGACGATTGACATAATCAATCAATACTTCATTTTTCAGAAAATATGCAGCATAAAAGCTGCCATGAAGACTAACTGCTTTGTAATCCAGCCAGTGAGAACCATCCCCTTTTGGTCCTCTAACACGCACTTTCCCTCCATCCACACTGGTTTCTTTAATTGGGGTGAATGCTACTGGTTCGACCCACTCTTGGTTTTCTACCAATCTATGTAAACTGGTATGACCTATCTTGACTCCCGTCTGTACTTCAATTTCTTGAGATGCCTTGGAATAGGATAACAGGGCTACTTGTCGCACACAGCATTTCTCAAAAAAAGGGGCCAAGCGAGTCGATTTTTTGAGATTTAATTTTTCTGCTTGTTTTTCGGTAATTTTTAATTCACCCACACAGCTTTTTACTGTTCGGGGGCGTCCTTTGTCTGTTCCCGTGGTTTCTTTGATAAAAAAAAAGCAACTTCGGGTCCCACTATCTCTATCCATTGTTTTCTCAAGTGCCCTTCTATTGTTTCCAGGCTATCTAATGCCTCGGGGGGAGTGTTTCTGTATAAAATTTTGGCGATTTCAGCAGTATGAGCTTGTAAGCGTGCTTGTTCGTCAGGCCTCATGTTTAGTCTCTCAAAATTATTTATTAACTATTGTAAGCTGCTACGCAGCTAAGCCGGATAAAATAGCATTGCCTTTATTTTTGATTTTTCGATCCCATTTAATAACCATTTCTCCTTCATTTAATAATCT
>NZ_JAUBQH010000142.1:0-2639 GCF_036701145.1 Microcoleus sp. Pol17C6 | reverse complement strand
TGGTTATTAAATGGGATCGAAAAATCAAAAATAAAGGCAATGCTATTTTATCCGGTTTAGCTGCGTAGCAGCTTAGTGCCGATAAGCGTGATATTTCCCGTTTTGCTTACATAGAACTGCACGCAATAGTTCTGCACTTCATTCTTGACGAATTCCGAGACAATAATCGTATCCACCAACTTAATATCCAGATATTTCCTCACTTCCTGCAAGCAGTAGTTCAGATCGCTGGCGCTTTTGATAATATAAGTGCCTTCTCCAGAAAGTCCGTGCGATGTTTTAATCAAGTAGGGGAATTGCTCTGGTAACTGAATGCTTTCGAGATTGACTTCGTGCAGATTGTAGGTTTGGTATTTCGGACATTGCACGCCTAATTCTGCTAGCGTGGCTTTGCTGAGTAAGTGGTAGTGGATGTCGGGATGGACGGCGTGTTTTTCAGGTTTGAGATTGTCGAAGGGAAATAGAGTCAGGAGTTTGTCAAAGCGATCGCTTACGCTGAGATCTTCGAGATAAGTTGAGCAGTCTATAATCTCCATACTGCTGTAGCTGAAGCCAAAATGCTCCCGCCAATAGTCCATCAGCGAGTTCGGCGGCTGATTAATCACAATCCCTGGGATGGCATCGCCTAACACAGCCAGATTTTTCCAAGGTTCCTTCTGACCAATCTTGTCGAAAGAAGTTTTGGTGGCTTCACTGCTGCCGTCTTGAATAAAGTATTTTTTTCTGTTGGGGTAAGCAGCCCAACTGGCAGTTGCAGGGTAATTTAGGATGAACGCATAACGTGCATCTGTGATGTCTGCAGCAAACAAATCAGAAAGAGAATTACCCTGAAAGTAAGGAAAGTCGTATGTTGAGTTCATAAGAAGAAACCTTCAAGTCGAGTTTGAATTGAACTGTTTTGCCTGCCACTAAGTAGCTCGACACAATTAAAAGTAGGGTGGGCAATGCCCGCCCTACAAATTGAAAAAATGTTTATTGATGTCCAGCTACTTAATACCTAGGAAACAAGATATTAGTTGCGGAATTTTAACACTCTCCAACTAGGGAGAATGCAACCTCAATAATTTCAATGATGGACGAGTTGTTTTTTCTTAGTGAACACAGCCACCTTGTCCATTGCTGACGTTCTATAAGCACAAGCCATGTCCGTTGAATTATGCGCCCAGCCAACCCGCCCTTGAGGGTCTATGAGGATGCACCCAGCTTCTCCTGCCACCTTAGATGCCAGAGTCTCAATTGCCTTCTGCGCTGCTTCATCTGGGTGCTTGCCGGACGCTAGAATGTCGATCGCCGTTTTAGCCAGAACTACGGGTATAATCGACTCGCCATCGCCTGTGGTCGAGCAACCGCCCTGTTGACTGTCAGCAAACAAGCCTGAGCCGATAATGGCGCTGTCGCCGACGCGACCGGCGGGCTTATTCATAGTGCCGCCTGTTGAGGTACCGGCAACTAAGATGCCGCTGCTGTCCAAAGCTACACAACCAACCGTATTGGGGCGGTCAATAACTTCTTTTTCCTCCTCCCACTCTTCCTGTTGCTCATCAGCGATTAAGTCTTCTTTTTTACACATCTCGGCTCCATTTTCGACCGCAAAATGTTGTGCGTGATCCGCTACTAAGAACATGGGTTTTTTATCCATAATCTTTCGCGCCACGGAGATGGGATGCCGCACGCCTTTAACATTTGCGAGGGCTCTCCAAGCTAATGAACCGCCTTCCATCATCGCTGCGTCTAGCTCTACCTCTCCCTTGCTGTTGAGAACCGATCCAAAGCCTGCGTTAAATGTCTGGTCAGCTTCCAGAACCCGGATAGCTGCCTCAACAGCTTCTGCTGCTGTACCCCCGCTTGTGAGCACTGCCCAACCAGCTTCTGCTGCTGCGGTACAGCCTGCATTGTTGGCTGCAACCTTGTCTTGTGTGATGGTTTTTGCTCCACCGTGAACAATAATACTCAGTACCATAAATTTCCTTTTTTTTATCTTAAGCTCTACTTAAAAATTCCTTATATCATTCGTTATATTAATCAATTTATTATAAGCAATTTTCAAGTAGTTTATTTGATGCTAGTTATATAGCCTAGCTATGTTAAATTTAGGATTCGTCTATCTTCAGATATAATTATTTTTGTCGAGATTTGTATTCCTCCCGACCTAGCTATTTACGAATTATTAATATATATGTTGCCAAAGTTAGGTCAAAAGTTTGAGCACATTTAGCTTCGAGTTAGTTATGGAAATTGAAAGAGTTAGGGAGTAAAGATGAGGTAAAACTTAAGGGGATGCACTACACCTTAACAGGCAAAATCGGTAAACGTGAAGAATGAGACTTTGAGAGAAAAGAAGTGCGATCGACCTTCACATCACTCTGAGCCTTTCTGCTGACCAGCCAAAAACCCGCGCAGCCGCAACAAACTAGCCGTTTGATCGAGGTTCAGCCTTAGCAGCGGCACTCCCGTGCGATCGCTAATTCGGCGGTACTGTTATTGCTGTGCGAAAATTGCTAGTTTTACTGTTAACAAAAGTTGCAATACTTTTTTACTAAAACCGCAACTAAAGCCCTATAACGCTCTTTCATCACTTTAGCCATAGTATAATATTCCTGAAGTCATCAAATAGTTAAAATGTATGGTCGTACCCCGCC
>NZ_JAUBQH010000141.1:0-2642 GCF_036701145.1 Microcoleus sp. Pol17C6 | reverse complement strand
TAACTTAGCCACGCTTAGGGCATTTGGATACTTTACAATCCTTAACATAATTGTGTTTGACAGCGCCTACCTACTTACCTATAGGGGAAAGCGAATTACGGTTCGCTAGGAGGAGAACTTGAGTCAGGATGCAGCGACTTTTGAACTAGCTCCATAACCGCTAACTGAATCGGTCTGTGCTTTTGCTCCGGGCGGCGGCGATCGTAAATCGCCCGAAGAACCTGCGGGCTGTGACCCATGCCATAAGCCAGAGAAGCAATGTCCGAGTCAGAGGCTCCGTTATCCAAAAAATGAGTCGCAAAAATATCCCGCAGCAAGTGAGGAGTCAGTCGCTGGCCCGTCAAAGCATGAGCAGCATTACTGATATAGCTAGCCATACTGTCCTCAGCAAAAGGCGTGCCATTGGGCCGCACGAAAACGAATTCGCCAACCAGGTCAAACTGCAAGCGACCCGCCCACAAACGCCCAACCTTCTGCTCCCCTGGATTGAAAGTTGCTCCACAAGAGCGCCAACTTCCCTCCGGCATTTTATAATAGCCGTACAGCCATGTTTCCAAGTAGTCGTAGAAACATCGCCCGTCAGGGAACTGTACGTTAGGAATCTCCAAATCTTGGTGTCCGTAAGTCTTACCAGTTTTATAAGACTCTGACGTTACATCCTTGAGCCAGCGACCGTCCGGTGTCCTGTACAGATAACCGCAATTCCGGTCGCGGTTGCGACCCGTAGGCAGAGGCTGGTACAAACCGTCAGCAGGTACATCCACAGGCCGCTTCACCGGACACTCAAGAGCCATTTTTAACTCCCTCAACTCCTGCTGTCGCCGGGGGGGACTATAGGTCAAAAACCCCCAGAGTACGTAGCGCTGGAAGCTAGAAGCAATCGCCTCCAGAGACCTCGGGGAGCCACACGCCAACTTCGGTTGGCACTCCAAGCGCAGCGGTTCGACAATTAGTTCCCAAACGTACGGCAAATCCAGCCACTTCTTATCCACATCCGCCACTGGGATGTGATTCTTCAACTCCTTATTTGCCAGTGACAGCCGTCCGCGCAACACCTTCACAGCCGGCACTTCGCTGTAATCGCTAGAAGTGATTTCAAGGTGATACTGAAACTTCGCCACCGCCAGCAGCGCACACAGGTAATTCTTGCGAGTGTGGGGGCTTTTAGCACCTCTTTCCTCGATCAAAAAGTTGCAGAATTCGCAGACCCAACAATCTACATACTTCCCCACCTTAGCAGCCATTGTGGCCGGAGCTTCCTTAGAAGCCGCCTTGAGTTCAACTGGCGGAATTAAAGTATCTAAAGACAGCTCCTCCAACGGCACTCCTCGGTAGTAATAGAACCAGCCGAGCAAGTGAAAGAGCAAGCCAATTTGGTCGCGACAGGCTTTTGTTTTCACCGGTTCATCTAACCTACCCGGCCAGTGAGCTGAGGTACGAAACTTGTAGAAATGTTCAATTTTAGCTTTTAACTTCTCTGACACTTGCTCTGGCTGCAAACCATAAGGCGGCAAAGCAGAGCGGCTCGTCAGTAGCGTTTTCGCCATAATTCCATAGCCGCGACGGCGACGACCCCCGCAGCAATCAACAGGTTTCTCAGGTAAGGTATTGCCCGGCCACCACCCCTCCTGGCTAGACCAAGAAAGAAGTTCATTGAGCCGACAGCTATAAACCTCTTTACTACTATCCGAGGGTTGCAGCAATTCAAAGGCTTTTTCTTGAGCTTCCCTCGCAGTTGTGAATTGCTCAACGTTTATACCTTGTTTAAAGGCCGTGGCTTTGTCTATTTCAACTCGCGTGGGCTTGCGACCTTTGAAAGGCTCCAAGCCCCATCCGGGCAAAGTGTAACGGTTGATAGCCGTTTCAGTTTGAGAAATAATTTCTTGCGCTTTCTTTTGCGGGTGCTTGCTCTGAATGTAACTAGCATAAAGACCGAGAATATCGGTCAAAGAGAGGTTTTTTTTCATTTTTATAAATGGTGGTAGAGGAAGATGGGACAAGTTTAGGTCTTGTGGAAGTGCTACGAAGCTTTGAAAAGAGGCTTTCAGAAAATTGCTCTCATTCAAATAATAGTAAAAACTACAGTCACAACTTTACTGTAATTTTTACCGTAGGTGGCGGTCGGCTGTAAGCCTTATATGGCAAGGCTTTTTTTCTTAAAAACCCGCTTGTTTTATAAATAAGTTTTTGGCTATTTATAACCTTAAAAAAGCTTAGGTAAGCCATAAGAGCTAACGCCTTGCTATGCTTAGCAAGGTAGAAGCTCGACACCACACTCCAACCAATCGGCTGACTAAAACTAGCAAAAGTTAGCTTTTGTGTAGTAGCTAACCTTTGTAAGGGAGCCTCTTTTGGCTTTTGTACTTGATAGCCAAAATACAGTTGTGTGGTTCTGGTCATAAAAAAAATCATAGTGCAATCAGTGAGACTAAAAAAGGGCTGGATTGTCAAAAAAATTGGGTTGAGGACTAAGGGTTACTTTGGGTTGGTGAATGAGCTGGTAACTGCTCCAGTTTTCTAGCAAATTGCTCAACAACTTCTGAGCGAGAAATACCGTGTAAGTAAGTCGGCGCCAAAAAACCGAACTATGTTAAAATAAGTAAAGAAAGAGAACACATCTACTGAGGTAACTCAATATATGG
>NZ_JAUBQH010000140.1:0-2650 GCF_036701145.1 Microcoleus sp. Pol17C6 | reverse complement strand
TGTCGGTGGGAGAGTCCGCCGTCGGCGAACTCTCCCACCTTTACCCCTTTTTTGATTATCATTATTGTTCCATAATAATTCTGCAGAAAGAGGTATTGACAAAATCTACTCCTTTCTAACTTGTTACCAATGGGCTCTGCCTCACCTTAACCCTCTAACAAACCCTCCATTCTCTCCTTTACTCAAACCTCACGATCGACAAAATATTGATGTTATTTTGAAGTGAGATTAAGCAATATTCAAAATCAAATCATGTCTGGCGATCGCCCGAGTCATCTCAAAAGGCGATCGTACTTATATACAAAAATCAAAACAAGGAATTGGCAATGTTAGAAACTGAGGGCGATCGGGAAGCACAGCAGCGCATTGAAGAGGCAAGGCGAGAGGGAGCAATAAGACTCGATTTTAGGGGTCTGAAGCTGAGGGATCTGCCAGAGACGATCGCATCCTTCACCCAGTTGCAAGAGCTTGACCTCAGCAACAACCAACTGAGGGAACTGCCAGAGGCGATCGCCTCCCTCACCCAGTTGCAACGGCTGAACCTCGACAACAACCAACTGAGGGAACTGCCAGAGGTGATCGCATCCCTCACTCAGTTGCAACATCTTTACCTCAACAAAAACGAACTGAGGGAACTGCCAGAGGCGATCGCATCCCTCACTCAGTTGCAACAGCTTTACCTCCAGAACAACGAACTGAGGAAACTGCCAGAGGCGATCGCATCCCTCACCCAGTTGCAACGGCTTTACCTCTACAACAACCAACTGACGGAACTACCAGAGGCGATACCCTCCCTCACCCAGTTGCGAGTGCTTGCCCTCAACAAAAACAAACTGAGGGAACTACCAGAGGCGATACCCTCCCTCACCAGGTTGCAACTGCTTGACCTCTCCGACAACCAACTGAGGGAACTGCCAGAGGCGATCGCATCCCTCACCAGGTTGCAACGGCTTGAGCTCTACAACAACCAACTGACGGAACTACCAGAGGCGATACCCTCCTTCACCCAGTTGGAACGGCTTAACCTCAAAAACAACCAACTGACGGAATTGCCAGAGGCGATCGCATCCCTCACTCAGTTGCAACAGCTTGACCTCAGCAACAACCAACTGACGAAACTGCCAGAGGCGATCGCATCCCTCACCCAGTTGCAACAGCTTGAGCTCTACAACAACCAACTGACGGAACTACCAGAGGCGATCGCATCCCTCACTCAGTTGCAACATCTTTACCTCTACAACAACCAACTGACGGAACTGCCTGAGGCGATCGCATCCCTCACCCAGTTGCAATATCTTGACCTCTACAACAACCCTCTCAATCCTGACCTCGCTGCTGCCTGTGAGCAAGGCACTAAAGCCGTCTTGCAATACCTGCGGGCAAAAGCACAAGCACAAATCACCCTGAATGAAGCCAAACTGATTTTGATCGGTGAAGGCGAGGTGGGCAAGAGTTGTCTGTTGGGCGCATTGCGCGAGGATGAATGGCTAGAAAGTCGTCCCACCACTCACGGCATTGAAATTAAACCAGTTATTGTCACCCATCCCGACAGGGACACAGAGATATCACTCAATGGTTGGGATTTTGGCGGTCAACCGGTTTATCGATCGACACACCAGTTGTTTTTCAGTGCTCCAGCCGTGTATCTGGTGGTGTGGAAGCCACGGGAAGGCCCCCAGCAAGGCTTTGTCAAAGAGTGGATTACCTTGATTAAGCATCGTGCACCGGATGCCAAAGTGCTAGTAGTCGCCACCCACGGCGGTCCCGGACAGCGACAACCCGACATTGACAGACAGGAAATTCAGGATCGATTCGGCAGCGATACGGTGCTTGACTTCTTCCATATAGACAGCAAACCTGACCTTCAGAACTCCTGCACGGGGCTGGCAGAATTAAAAGCAAAGATTGCTAGTGTCGCCGCATCTCTTCCCGAAATGGGACGTTCCGTTCCCGCCAAGTGGCAGCGAGTGCGGGAAATCTTGCAGACAAACGACAAAGCCTATCTGCCCTATGATGATGTCCTTGCCATCTGCGCTCAACAGGGAATCGATAAAGAACAAGCAGAACTTTTCCTTCGCATTTCCCATACCTTGGGGCATATCATCCATTACGATTACGATCCAATACTGCGCGATATCGTCATCCTCAAACCCGACTGGCTAGCAAAGGCAATCAGCTTCGTACTCGATGATGAAACAACCCGTCGCCGCAACGGTTTAGTAGATTTTGAGCATCTGGGCGAATTATGGAGTAATCCCCCGTTTCCAGGCGAGGACGGCTACCCGAAAGAACTACATCCCATCTTTCTCAAGCTGATGGAACGCTTCGATTTGTCCTACCGGGTGGTGCTCGACCCCGCTAAACCCAGCAATACCAGTTTGATTGCTCAACTTGTACGCGATACACGCCCGGAATTGCCCAATTGGGGAGAGCAACCGGAAGCCGGAGACAGACAACAAGTGCAAATCTGCCGGATTGTGGACGATCGAGGACAAGCTACACGGAAAGAAGATTTGTTGTACAAGTTGATTGTGCGCTTGCACAAATACTCACTGGGGCGATGCAATTACGAAAACAGTAGACCTCTTGCAAAAAAAATCTATGTTATAATTAAAGGTTTTGAATTTTAGATCTGAAAGCTAACTCATAA